>NZ_JBSHDN010000068.1:0-31541 GCF_053616335.1 Nocardiopsis sp. NPDC055824 | reverse complement strand
GGGCTCCCGCCCCGCCGCCGGCCCGACGCCCCGGACGGATCAGATCAGCTCGACCACCTGGGAGTAGTGGCAGGCGTCCCGGTGCCCCGTCCCCCGGTCCAGCAGGTCCGGGGGCTCCTCCACGCACCTGACCCGCTCGGCCTCCGACAGCTCGCCCGCGAACTTCGGGCACCTGGTGCGGAACCGGCAGCCGGACGGGGGGTCGGCCGGACTGGGCACGTCGCCGGTGACGACGATCCGCTCCCGGGTCCTCTCCTTGACCGGGTCCGGCAGCGGGATGGCCGAGATCAGCGCCTGCGTGTACGGGTGCGCCGGGGCGCTGAACAGCTGGTCGGTCGTGCCCGTCTCCACGATCTTGCCGAGGTACATCACGGCGACCCGGTCGGCGATGTGCCGGACCACCGACAGGTCGTGCGAGACGAACAGGTACGACAGCCCCAGCTCGTCCTGGAGGTCCTCCAACAGGTTGATCACGCCCGCCTGGATCGACACGTCCAGGGCCGACACCGGCTCGTCCAGGATGAGCACCTTGGGGTTGAGCGCCAGGGCGCGGGCGATGCCGATGCGCTGGCGCTGGCCCCCCGAGAACTCGTGCGGGTAGCGCGAGCCGTGCTCGGGGTTGAGGCCCACCAGTTCCAGGAGTTCCTTGACCCGGGTCCTCGCGCCCTTGGCCCGGCCGTGGATCTGCAGCGGCTCCGCGACCGTGTCCGAGACCGTCATGCGCGGGTCGAGGGAGGCGAACGGGTCCTGGAAGACCAGCTGGAGGTCACGGCGCAGCGGCCGCATCTGGGCGTCCGACAGGTCGTGCAGCGGCCGCCCCATGTACCGGACGTCGCCCGACGTCCGGCGGATCAGCTGGAGCAGGAGGCGCGCCGTCGTGGACTTGCCGCAGCCCGACTCGCCGACGAGCGCGAGGGTCTCGTGCTCGCGCAGCTCCAGGGAGATCCCGGAGACCGCCTGGACCTCCCCGACCTTGCGCCGGAGGATCCCCTTGGAGCGGATCGGGAAGTTCTTGACGAGGTCGGTGGCGGTCAGAAGGACCTCGGACCCCCCGCCGGGCGTGCCGGCCCCCGTCCCGGGCTCCGCCTCCGGGGCCTCCCCGGCGGCGCCCCCCGCCGGCCGGGTCCCCCCCAGCTCGGCCGCGAGGACCTCGGCGGGCGCTTCCGCGTCCACGGAGGTGGGCCGGAAGAGGTCTTCCGGGCGGACCCCGGCCAACTGCTCGCTGAAGTGGCAGGCCGACCGGTGCCGGCGCAGGGGGTCGTCCTCCTCCCCCGCGCCGGGGGCCCCGATGTCCGCCGGCTCCGCGAGCTCGGGCACCTCCTCCTGGCAGATGTCCTGCGCCATCGGGCAGCGCGGCGCGAACGCGCACCCGCGCGGGAGGTTGAGCAGGGAGGGGGGCGTCCCCAGGATGGGGGTGAGCCGTTCGTGCCGCCCCCCGTCCAGCCGGGGCACCGACCCCAGCAGGCCCAGGGCGTAGGGCATGCGCGGACGGTAGAAGACGTCCTCGACCGTGCCCGTCTCCACCAGGCGACCCGCGTACATGACGGCCACCCGGTCCACGTGTCCCGCGACCACGCCGAGGTCGTGGGTGATGAGCACGAGGGCGGCGCCGGTCTCCCGGCGGGCCGCCTCCAGCGCCTCCAGCACCTGGGCCTGGACCGTCACGTCCAGCGCGGTCGTGGGCTCGTCGGCGATGATGACGTCGGGGTCGTTGGCCATCGCGATGGCGATGACCACCCGCTGGCGCATACCGCCGGACAGCTCGTGCGGGTACTGGTCGACCCGGCGCTCGGGGTTGGGGATGCCGACCTTGTCGAGGAGTTCGACGGCGCGCTCCCGCGCCTGCTTCTTGGTCACGTCCCGGTGGGTGAGCACGGCCTCGGCGATCTGGTAGCCGATCGTGTACACCGGGTTCAGCGAGGTGAGGGGGTCCTGGAAGATCATCGCGATCTTCTCGCCGCGGATCCTGCTGATCGCGGCGTCGCCGAGCCCGATGACCTCCTGGTCGAGGACCCTGGCCGATCCCGTCACCCTGGCGGTCCTGGGCAGCAGGCCCATGATCGCCATCGAGGTCACCGACTTGCCCGAGCCGGACTCCCCGACGATGCCCAGCGCCTCGCCGCGGCGGACCTGATAGGTGACGCCGCGCACGGCGTCCAGGGGGCCGTCCTCGGACGAGAAGGTGACGCTGAGGTCCCGGACGTCCAGGACGACATCGTGCCCCGCGGTCGGGACGGGGCCGTCGCTCATGTGTTCGGTCGTGGTCATCGCCGCACCATCGTCTGTCGTGGGTCGAGTGCGTCCCGGAGTCCGTCACCGATGAAGTTGATCGTCAGGCAGATCATGACGATCAGGATGCCGGGCGGGTAGAACAGCCAGGGCCGGGTGAAGGCCGCGGTCCTGGATCCCTCCACCATCTTCCCGAGGGAGATGTCCGGCGGCTGGATGCCGAACCCGATGAAGGAGAGCGCGGCCTCGGTGAGGACCGCCACCGCCACCAGCAGGGTCGCGGCCACGATGATCGGCCCGGCCGCGTTGGGCAGCAGGTGGCGGAAGATGATCCGCGAGGCCCTGGCCCCCACCGCCCTGGCCGCCTCGATGAACTCCTGTTCGCGCAGGGAGAGCACCACGCCGCGGACCACGCGGGCGATGGTGGCCCAGGAGAACAGGCACATGATGAGCGCCACCGCGTACCAGGTGGTCCCGCCCCGGACGTTGCCGTTGATCGCCGCCACGGCGACGATGAGCGGCACGATGAGGAACACGTCGACGACGCGCATCATGATCGCGTCGACCCTGCCGCGGTAGTAGCCCGCGACCGCGCCCCAGACCGAGCCGATCACGGTCGACAGGACCGCGACGGTGAGGGCGACCTTGAGGGACTGCTGGGTGCCGCGCATCGTCTGCGCGAACACGTCGTTGCCCTGGTTGGTGGTGCCGAAGGGGTGCTGCAGGCTCGGCGGCTGGTTGCCGAGGATGTCCCGGCTGACGGTGTGGTCCCACGGCCACACGAAGGGTCCGACGAAGGCGAACGCCGTGATGAGGCCCAGGAAGACCAGGCTGACCATCGCCGCCCGGTGCCGGCGGAACCGGCGCCAGACCATCCGGACCTGGCTCAGCTCCTCCCCCCGGTTGACGTCGCCTCCGGCGGGGAGCCCGGCGGGGCCCTTCCCGCTCGCCGTACGGCTGTCGATGTCACTCATAGCGGATCCTCGGGTCGAGAACGCCGTACAGGATGTCGGCGATGAGGTTGGCGACGACGACGAGGGTGCCGCTGAGCATCAGCCAGGACATGAGCGCGAACGCGTCCTGTGCCCTGACCGCCTCGATGAAGAAGTACCCGAGACCGCGCCACTGGAAGATGGTCTCGGTGATCACCACGCCCTCGATGATGCCGACGAAGCCGATGGTGGCGACGGTGACCAGGGGGATCAGCGCGGTGCGCAGCGCGTGCCGCCTGACGACCACGCTGTTGCGCACGCCCTTGGACCTGGCGAGGCGCACGTAGTCGCTGTTGAGCACCTCCAGCATCGACGTGCGCTGGTAGCGGCTCCACGCCGCGTAGCTGGTCAGCATCAGGGTGATGGTGGGGAGCACGAGGTGACCGGCGGAGTCGAGGAAGTACTCCCAGTTGGTCATGTTGCCCACCCGGGCCGAGTTCGCCCCGATGGTGAAGAAGAACGAGGTGCCCGTGGACTGGTTGAAGACCAGCCCGCCCTCCCGGATCAGCGCGCCCAGCCAGAACGTCGGCATGGCGAGGGCGAGGAACCCGATGAAGGTGAGGGTGTAGTCCAGCTTGGAGTACTGGCGCATGGCGCTGACGACGCCGGAGAGGACCGCCAGTCCGAGGGCGAAGACGAGGGCGGCGGAGACGAGGCGGAGGGTGACGGAGATGCCGGAGGCGAGCTGTTCGCCGATGTCGAAGGCGCCGCCCCGGACCGAGGGTCCGAACTCGCCCTGGAGCAGGCCGATGTCTCCGTTGCCGCCGATCCCCGTCATCCAGAGCCAGTACCGTTCCGGGGTCGACCGGTCCAGGTAGTAGCGGGCCTCCGCGGCGGCGATGGCCTCCTCGCTGGGCGGCGGCTGCGCGAGGCGCATGTCCGCCAGCGGGTCGCCGCTGAGGTCGACCATGAGGAACACGAGAACCGACGCCGCCAGGAGCACTGGGATCGCCACGGCGAGGCGACGCGCGGTGTATACGAGCATGGGAAGGTCCTTCGGTGAGCGCTCCCGGAACGGGGAGGCGGCCCCGCCCGCCGCGGGGGACGGCGGGCGGGGCCCGCCCGGGCCGGGCCGCCGCCGGGACTCTCGTCCCGTCGGCGGTCACCGGTCCGGGCGCGTCTCCCCGCTGTTCGGCACGGAGCGATGCGGGCCGGGAGGTGCGCTAGTTGACCGCGGTCCACTCGTGCTGGTTCCACTGGGCTCGGCGCGACTGGGTGTTGTTGTCCGTGACGTTGCCGAGGTAGTTGGTGTCGTAGAAGTAGAACGACGGGGTGTCCACGAACGGCAGGACGTAGGCCTCCTCGGCCACGAGCGCGGCGGCCTCGTTGGCGAACACGGCGGCCTCCTCGGAGGTGGCGACGTTCTGCGCCTGCTCCGTGAGCTCGTCGACCTCGGGGACGTCCAGCTTGCCGTGGTTGCTCAGGCTCGTGCTGTGCCAGTAGTTGTAGGGCGTGCTGGCGAAGGCCGGGGTGGTGCTCCAGCCGTAGATCATCAGGTCGAAGTCCTGCTCGGCGAGGGTGCCGCCCAGGTCGTCGGTGGTCTCGATCTCGGCGGTGACACCGATCTCGGCCAGGTCGGCCTGGATCAGCTCGGCGATGATCTCGCGGGCGACGTGGCCGGCGGTGTAGCGCAGGCGCAGGGCCGGGACCGCCTCGCCGTCGAGTTCGAGGGTGTCGCCGTTGAGCTCGTAGCCGGCCTCCTCCAGGAGCTCCAGGGCGGCCTCGGTGTCACCGGTGCCCTGCCCGGTGGGGGTGATGACGTCCTCGTGGTACTCGCTCGAGGAGGAGAAGATGTGGTTCGTGCGGGGCTCGACCTCGGGGAACTTCTCGCCGTAGGTGCGGGTCGCGATGTTCTGGACGTCGATGGCGGTGAAGATGCCCTGGCGCAGCGCCCGGTCGGACAGCGCCTCGTTGTCCAGGTTGACGTCGAGGTGCTCCCAGCTGCCGCCGGACTCGATGCCGAACTCGACGTCGGGGGCGTCCTCGAGCTGCGTGATGACGTCGTCGGACCAGGAGGCCGGGGAGCCGCCCTGGACCTCGCCGTTGGTCAGCGCCGGGACCCAGCTGCCCTCCTCGGTGTTGACCTGCTGGATGATCTCCTGGATCTCCGGTGCCGGGCCGTAGTACTCCTCGTTGACGGTCTTGACGATCCGCCCGTCGAGCTCGGGGGTGCCCTCGAAGATGTACGGGCCGCCGGAGACGGTCACGGGGTTCTCGTTGAACCAGTGGGAGGACTCCAGCATGCCCTCGGGCGTGTCGAGGTCGAAGCCCTCGGCCTCGGCGAGGTGCGACGGGTACAGGCCGTCCATGCCGAAGGTGTACCACTCGGGGAACTGCGTCCCCTCCTCGATGGTCACCGTGACGGTCTTGCCGTCCTCGGAGCCCTCGACGCTCTCGATCAGCACGTCCACGTCGGATCCGCGGGAGTTGCAGATCTCGGCGCAGAGCTCCTCCTTGCCGCTGTTCATCTTCCAGGCCCAGATGAAGTCGTCGGCGTCGATGGGCTCGCCGTCGCTCCAGTTGGCGTCCGGGTTGATCTCGTACTCCCAGACCATGGGGTCTTCGCTGAGCAGCTCGGGAGTGTTGACGATGAGGTCGGAGTTCCACTCCCACTGGCCCTCGGGGTTGTAGAACCCGGTCGGGGGCAGGACGCCGTGGAGCATCTGGATGACGTAGACCGAACCGCCCTCGGGGGCGTTGTGGTTCCAGCCGCCGCCGGCCTGGTTGACGATCCAGGTGACGGAGCTTCCATCACCGCCACCGCCACTGTCCTCGGGGGGCGAGCAGGCGCCCAGCACCAGGGCAGCCGAGACGCCGACAGCGGCGGCGGCCAGCAATTTCCTACGATTCTCCATCAGTCACACCCTTGATCACTAATACGAGCCGGACCGCGCGGGTTTGTGTGGTTCGCACACAGCCAGCCGAGCCTAGGCGATTAGTCGATCAGAAGACCATTGAGCGAAATGTCTGTATAGCCCTACTGGCAGATTCGTGACCCATCCGCAACCGGTTCGCGCCCATCGACCTTGGACGTCGACACAAACCCTCAATACAGCGGTAACACGACCAGTTCACGCAGGTCAGAGGCGACCGCACACGACACGCCCCAGACATCAGATTCGGACAAGCCAGAAATGAATTGCTGGACATTGATACCAGTCAACAATGTTGACGATAAAGTAAACGACGTTTAACTACAACTTGCTCGCGCATGATTACCGAGAGAAAAACGGACACAAGACACCAAAATCCCCATCGAGGACGAAAGACTCACTTTTCTTTCGTCGCAAACGCCACCCCAGTGGACGCCCCGACATCTTCGAGTGATTCGTGGGATGACATGATGTTAATCAGATAAAAGCGTCAAAAGGAGCTGGTTACACCAAAGCACGCATACCCGAGACCTAACCCCTCGGCAGAGCTGTCCGAAACCACCGTTCGCATGCCCGCGGAGCCGATAGGGTCGGGAACGGCGACCGCCGTCATCCCACCGCAGCACCCAGCGAGAGAGGCATCTGCCGTGTCCGAAACAGTCCGCATGGTCTGCCCCGTAGGCCGTAAACACGTGGAGCTGTGGGCAGGTTACGCGCTGGTGGTACTCGGCGTCGTGGTGGTCGCGATCGACCCCGGGCACTGGGCCCACATCACCCTCGGCCTGCTCCTCGCCCTCGGGGGCGTCGGCCTGGCCGCGCACGGCCACATGATCAAGGCCCCCGTCCTGGAGGTCTCCGACGGCGAGTTCCGCTACCAGCGGGGCCGCTACATCGTGCGCGTCCCCTTCCACGACATCGGCTCCTACTACGTCCTGCCGGGTCGCATCCGCTCCCTGGGCCTGTGCGACTCCACCGGGCGCCCCAAGCGCTTCCCCTCGCTCCAGAGCCGCCGCGCCGCGCGCACGTACCTGCCGCTCACCGGGATGACCAGCCCCGCCAAGGTCGAGTCGTTCATGGCGGTGGCCGGCATTCCGCCGCGCAAGCGCTCCCTGACGTCCTGACCGTCCGGGTCCCCCTGGGACGACTCTGGACACATCAGACAATTACCCACCACGCGCCCCACAGACATACCGCTGCAAGCCGGTGTCATCTACCCTCGATGACGTGAAGCAGTCCAGAATCACCGCCATCCTGACCGTAGCGGGGATGCTCGCGGCCATGTGGGTTCTCGAGATCCTCGACAGCTTCGTCCTCCGGGGAGCGCTCGACCACGGGTTCGGCCTGCGCGCCTGGAACTTCGACCAGCCCTGGACCGTGCTGACCGCGCCCTTCATGCACGGCAACCTCGAACACCTCATCGGCAACTCGCTGCCGTTCCTGGTGCTCGGCTCCCTCGTGGCGTTCAGCGGCCTGGGCCGGTTCCTGCTCACCACGCTGATCGTCATCGTCGTCAGCGGGGTCGGGGTCTGGCTGTTCAGCTCGCCCTTCTCCCTCACCGTCGGCGCCAGCGGCCTGGTGTTCGGCTACTTCGGCTACACGGTCCTGCGCGGCATCGTCGAGCGCAAGACGGTCGACATCGTCATCATGATCTGCGTGGTCGTCTTCTACGGGACGATGATCTGGGGCGTCCTCCCCCAGTACCCCGGCGTCTCCTGGCAGGCCCACCTCTTCGGCTTCCTCGGCGGCCTGCTCGCGGCGTACCTGCTCCCCAGGAGGGAGAGGGCCCGCCAGCTCAACCAGGGCTACGGCGGCGCCCAGGGCGGCTACTACGCCCCCTGACCCCCCGACGACACGAACGGGCCGCCCCCTCGGGGACGGCCCGTTCACGCTTCCCGCCGCGGGCGCGGCGCGCGGCCTCGCGCGCCGCCGGCCCGGCGTGCTAGAACTCCAGGCCCTCGGCGGCCTCGCCCAGGGTGCGCTCCAGGAACTCCGGGTTCTCCGACAGCCAGGTGCGGGCGCCCGCCTGCGGGTCGTCGACGTCCTCGCCGACGGTCAGCACCTCGAGGGAGGCCAGCTCGTCGTCGGTCATCTCCCAGTTCCCGATCCACTCGCTGAGCTCCGGGTACTCCTCGGAGAAGCCGTCACGGCCGACCGCGTGGATCTGCTCGGCGTCGCCCATGAGGCCCTCGGGGTCCTCGAGGTCCTTCAGGTCGTGCTGCGCGTAGGCGGGGTGCGGACGCCACAGGGTGACGACGATGGGCTCCTCCTCGGCGATGGCCGAGTCCAGCTCGGCGAGCATGGCCGCGGTGGAGGACTCGACGAGCTCGAAGTCCTCGTCCAGGCCGTAGCCCGGCATCGCCTCCTCCTTGGTGACCCGGGTCAGGCCGGCGCCCGGGTCGATGCCGATGATCTGGCCGCCCAGCTCCTCGGCGTGGTCGGTCAGGTCGGCGATGCTGTTCACGTCCTCCATGTAGGTGGGGACGGTGATCGTCAGGACGGCGTTGTCGTACCAGACGCCCAGGTCCTCCAGCTGGTCGCCGTAGTCCTCCCAGTAGTCCGAGTGGGTGATCGGCAGCCAGGTGTCGAGGAACAGGTCCACGTCGCCGTTGGCGGCGCCCTGGTACATGGGGGCGACGTCGACGTCGGTGACGGTGACGTCGTAGTCCAGCTCCTCCAGGATCACCTCCCACATGGCGGTGGTGGCGATGCCCTCCTCCCAGGCGATCAGCGCGATGTTGATCTCCTTGTTGTCCCCGCCCTCGCCCTCCGCGGGGCCGGTCAGGTCCTCCCCGCCGCCACCGCAGGCGGTCAGGAGGAGTGCGGCGCTCATGCCGGCGGCGGACAGCGCGGTCATGCGCTTGGGGGTGTACATCGTGGGATTCCTTCCCTAGGTAATTCCGTGTGCGGGGCCGGGTCGGCTCAGGACGCCTGGGCGGAGGCGCGGGCCCGGGGCCCCTTGCGGGTGACGGCCGCGGTGAGGCGGTCGAGGAAGATGGCCAGGATGACCACGGCGATGCCGGCCTCGAAGCCGAGCGCGCCGTCGTTGCGCGTAATGCCCTGGTACACCTGGCTCCCCAGGCCTCCCGCGCCGACCATGCCCGCGATGACGACCATCGACAGGCCGAGCATGATGACCTGGTTGACGCCCGCCATGATGTTCGGGAGGGCCAGCGGCAGCTGGATGCCGGTGAGGATCTTGCGGCTCGGCGCACCGAACGCCTCGCCCGCCTCCACCAGCTCTCGGTCGACCTGGCGGATGCCCAGCTCGGTCAGGCGGACGCCGGGGGGCATCGCGAACACGATGGTCGCGACCACGCCCGGGACGGCGCCGATCGAGAAGAAGAAGATCGCGGGGATCAGGTAGACGAACGCGGGCAGCGTCTGCATCAGGTCGAGGACCGGCTTGGCGATCTTGCTGACCGTGTCGTTGTAGGCCGCGAGGACGCCGATGGGGATCGCGACGACGACGGCGATGGCGCTGGCCACGAGGACGAGGCCCAGGGTGTCCATGGCGTTCGTCCACTGGCCGACGGACGCGATCAGGGTGAGGGCGACGAGGGCGAACAGGCCCATCCGCCATCCGGCCACCGAGAGCGCGAGCAGGGCGAGCAGCAGGATCATCAGCAGCGACGCCGGGTTCGTGACCAGCGCCGGCAGCACGAGCCAGCCCAGCACGAGGAGGACGAGCCAGCCGCCCGCGACGACGGCGGTCCGGCCCCTCGTCGACCGGCCCGTCAGGCCCAGCACGGTGACGGCGATCAGGAACAGCAGCGAGATGCACAGGTAGGCGTCCACGTACTGCTGGTCGAAGAGCGTCATCGCCCACCCGAAGAACGGGCGTCCGAGGAGGTTCACGACGGTGTCGCCGAAGCCGAACTGTCCCTGGAGGACGTAGAGCAGCGAGACGGCGCCGACGATCACGGTCAGCGGCAGACGCCGGGTCCTCAGCAGCGGGGCCGCGACGATGACCGCGGCGATGAACGCGAGCTGGCCCGCACCCGGTTCGACGAAGAACCCGGACAGGGCGTCGACCGCCCAGCGGATGAACGCGCCGAGCGCGTCGAAGAAGAGGCCGAAGTTGGACTTGAGCCAGCTGTTGAACGCCTCGAAGCCCTCGCCGATCGGCAGGCTCGGTGGGAACTCCACGGGTGTCACGGGGTCTCCTTCCCCGCCGCGAGGGCGGCGAGCACGGAGTTGCGCGTCACCGTGCCGAGGACGCTGCCGTCCTCGGCCACCACGCGGAGGCGTTCGGCGGTGGTCATGTCGGCGTACAGGTCGGCCACCGGCGTGCTCGCGGCGACCTGCGGCGCGGACGCGTCGGCCTCGGAGGCGTCGGCGTCCAGGACGGAGGACGCGGTGAGCACGCGGGTCCGGTCGACGTCCTCGATGAACCGCTCGACGTAGTCGTTGGCGGGCTCGCTGAGGATCTCCTGCGCGGTACCGATCTGGGCGACGCGGCCGTCACGGAGCACGCAGATCCTGTCGCCGAGGCGCATCGCCTCGTTGAGGTCGTGCGTGATGAAGACGATGGTCTTGCCCAGGCTCTCCTGGAGCTCCAGGAGCTGGGTCTGCATGTCCCGCCGGATGAGCGGGTCGAGGGCGCTGAACGCCTCGTCCATGAGGATGATGTCGGTGTCCGCGGCCAGTGCCCTGGCCAGGCCCACGCGCTGCTGCATGCCTCCGGAGAGCTGTTCGGGGAGCTTGTCCTCCCAGCCGCCCAGACCCACCAGTTCGAGGGTCTCCCGCGCCTTGCGGCCGCGCTCGGCACGCGGGACCCCGCGGAGCTCCAGGCCGTAGGCGGCGTTCTCGAGAACCGTGCGGTGGGGCAGGAGCGCGAAGTGCTGGAAGACCATGCTGATCTTCTCGCCCCGGAGGTTCAGGAGTTCCTTCCTGCTCAGGGCGGTGATGTCCACGCCGCCGACCTCGACCGTCCCCGCGGTGGGTTCCAGGAGGCCGTTGAGCATCCGGATCAGGGTCGACTTCCCTGATCCGGACAGGCCCATGACGACGAAGATCTCGCCCGGTTCGACCTCGAAGGACACGTCGATGACGGCTGCCGTCACGTCGAGGTCGGCGATGGTGTCACGGTGGCTGCCGTCCTGGAGCCGCTCGACGGCGGCTCCGGACTGTTTCCCGAACACCTTGTACAAGTGGTCTGCGCGTACTGCTGGCACGGTCTCCTCTATGGGGCTGTCCTGGCCGCGAGACACACCAGGGCATACTCAGCCCCACTGCCGACCCGCGGTTCCCGCAGGTAGCTGGCTTGCGCAGGGCCCCCATGCGCCCCCTGGTCGGGGCGGTACCGCTACCTGGTTCACGTCGGGTGCAAACCCTACAGAGATACGTACGCACAGTTCAGACGGTTGGTAACCGGCAAATAACATGTTTAACCGACATAAAAACCGTCCGCCGACCTATGACACCGGATGTCGGCACCGCAAGACGTCTATATGTGATCTATGCCACTCTGCTTTTCATGGTGACCCTTGTCACATATGCGAGACAGATGCGTCGCGCGACGGTACGTGTCGATTCATAACCGTAACGTAAGCGTCCGGCCGATTCCAGAGCCGCCGCCGGTCAGGAGGCGTCGGGGCTGATGGGCGTGCGGACGAAGTTCTGGTGCGACCTGGACGGCGTCGGACCGCGCTGCCCCTGGTACCGGGAGCCGTAGCCCGCGGAGCCGTACGGGCGCTCCGCCGGGGAGGACAGGCGGAACATGCAGAGCTGGCCGATCTTCATGCCCGGGTACAGCTTGATCGGCAGGGTCGCCACGTTCGACAGTTCGAGGGTGACGTGCCCCGAGAAGCCCGGGTCGATGAAGCCGGCAGTGGAGTGCGTGAGGAGGCCGAGGCGGCCCAGGGAGCTCTTGCCCTCCAGCCGGCTCGCGATGTCCACCGGCAGGCTGACCACCTCGTAGGTGGACGCCAGCACGAACTCGCCCGGGTGGAGGATGAACGCCTCCTCCCCGTCGGTCTCGACCAGGCGGGTGAGGTCGGGCTGTTCGACCGAGGGGTCGATGTGGGGGTACTTGTGGTTCTCGAAGACCCTGAAGAAACGGTCCAGCCGCACGTCGATGCTGGAGGGCTGGACGAGGCCGGGGTCGTAGGGGTCGATCCGGACCCGCCCGGCATCGATTTCGGACTTGATATCGCGATCGGAGAGCAGCACGGTCCGAACCTACCGCCTGCGACAACGCACCATAGGCGGGACGGCCGGACCGCGGTTGCCGCGCCGAGTTGCCCATGGGGGGCGGAGTTGGGCTAGGATGGCGTGCGTCGACAACCGGACTTCCGGCGGTCACACGCGGATGTAGTTCAATGGCAGAACTTCAGCTTCCCAAGCTGATAGCGCGGGTTCGATTCCCGTCATCCGCTCCACACGGCAGAGGCCAGGTCAGACCGGATTTCCGGTGACCTGGCCTCTCGCGTTCCCGGGGCAGGCCCCCAAGGCCGTGCCACACACGTGCCACACGCCCGTCAGGGCGACTCCGCGGCGAAGTCACCGGACGTCGATCACCTCGATGGCACCGGTGGCGGTGTTCGTGCGTCGAAGGGACACCGGGCGGATGCACACGCCGTGGTCGGCGGCGACCTGTTCGGCCACCTCCCGGGCCAGAGGTTGCGCGGGCCGTTCGGCCCTCGTTGATTCACCGGTGGGCGTCGGCACCGGCCCGCCCCGTATCGAAGGAGTTCGAGACGGTATGAGCGCCACACCTAACCCGGAGAGGTTCTTTCTCCCCATGGTCGCCGTCATGTTCACGCTGATGTTGGCGGTCTCGTTGCCGCTCGCACTCCTGACGAGTTGGCCCACGTGGCTCACGGCCCTCATCGGGAGCGGCGCCAGCGGTCTGGTGAGCCCCCTCATCGTCCGCTGGATCCTCGACCGGCGCGAACGCGTCCGGAGCCGCCCCTCACGTAGCGCCGAGGAATAGCCCCCCTGCGCAACCGGCCCGCCGACCGGTCGCCTTCACCGCTCTCCTCACCGGAGTCGGAGTGCAATGGGTGGCACTGGAATGGCTGACCGAAGGGCGGGTCAGCGGTACGGCACTGGCTTCGACCGCTTTCTGGTCGGTGCTTCTGGCCAAGGCCGTCAGCACCTACAAGGGTGAACGCCGCGACGCCCCCGCGTCTCAGGCCGCCTCTTCGGCCGAGGAAGCCCCTGCCCCATAGACGTCGGCCCCGGCGGTGATGCCGTCGTCGGAGACGTGGGCGGCTCGGCCCCGCACCGGCGCCCACGGGCAGGGCCACGAACCCGGCCACCAGGTCGCGCCGCGCACCCACGCTTCCCACAAGCCCGCCTCGGAGGAGTTCTCCCAGTTCAGAGGCTCTCCTTGAGGTTCGGGAGGCGCCATCCCCGGTCGGCTCCGGAATCGACGTCTACTCTGTCCTTGATTTCGGAGAGTGCTCACACGATCCGGCACCGCGACGCGGCGCCCTCTCGTGGAGCGCTTCGCGGACCGTCGCGCTCACGCGTCCGCCCACGCCCCCTTCCCCGCCGGCCGCGCCGGTCCGGGTGACGGCTGGCGGGCGGCGGCCCCTGCGGCAGGCGTTCCCCCACCAGGAGACGAGGCGGAACCATGCACGAGCGCGTCGAGCACTCGAACACCCGCGGCACCACACCTTCCCCCGGGCTCGGGGGCGCCGCGGGCGGGACCCCGGCCCCGTCCTCGTCCGCCGTCGTCGCCGGGAGCACGCTCCTGGTCGAGCGGGCGCTCTCGGAGGGCCGGAGGAACTTCGACGCCCTCGGCCGTTCCTGGGACCTGCTGCCCGGGGTGTTCTCGCCCGCGCTCACCTCCAGCACCGGGTTCTACACCCGCCACCTCCCCTTCCCGCAGGGGGGCCGCTTCCTGGAGATCGGCTGCGGCGCCGGGGTGACCGCCGTGCAGGCCGCGCTCTCCGGGTGCGCCGGGGTGACCGCGGTCGACATCGGTCCCGCCGCCGCCGCGAACACCGCCCGCAACGCCCGGCGCCACGGCGTCTCCTCCCGGGTCAGGGTCGTGGTCGGCGACGTGTTCGACGCCGTCCCCGACACCGGGTACGACCTCGTCTTCTGGGCCATCCCCTACGTCGCCATGCCCGAGGGCTACGAGCACCCCTGCGATCTGACCCGCGCGGTCTTCGACGTCGGCCACCACTGCTGCCGCTCCTACCTCGCCGGCGCGCGCGCCGTTCTCGCGCCCCGGGGCCGGCTCTTCCTGGGGTTCGGGGACATCGGCTACCGCGACGCGATGGAGGACCTCGCGGCCGCCCACGGCTGGCGGCCCGAACTCCTGGCCGCCGAACGGGCCGAGCCCGATCACCACATCGAGCACCAGATGTTCGAGCTGCACGACACCACCCGCACGGCGGGGAACGCCTGACCGGACGCCGGCTCGCGGCCGTCGGCCCCCGGGGACCGCGTCACCCGTCGGTGCGGCGGAACCGGTACCACTGCGGGGAGGTGCGGTCCATCGGCCACCCCAGGCCGGCGGTGTCCGCGTCCTCGGCGGCGAGGAGCTCCCACCCCGGGAACGCCGCCTCGACGTCCGCCCGCGAGACGCCCTCGACGAGTCGGCTGTACCGCGACGGCCCGAACGCGAGCAGCAGCAGGGCGGCCCCCGGCGCGGCGAGCGCCGTCACGCCCCGCCCCTCCGCGGCCCGCTGGTCCGGGTCGAGGCCCTGGAAGCAGCCGACGTCGAGGAAGAGGTCGAACGCGCCCAGGCCGGCCGTCTCCAGGGCGGTCGCGTCGCCCACGGCGTAGGAGACGTCCGCAGGGCCCTTGCGCCGGGCCGCCGCGATCGCCGCCGGGACGATGTCGACGCCCACCGCCTCCCACCCGCGCCGGGCGAGCTCGGGGGTGAACTGTCCGCGTCCGCAGCCGATGTCCAGCGCCCGCCCGGGGCCGGTCGGGCGCTCCCGCGCCTCGCGGTCGAGGAGGGAGCCGAGCTGGGCCCCGCCCGCGGCGCCGTAGCGCTCCCAGGGCGTGAGGCCGAGACGATACATCCACGCGTATTTCGTCATGGTCCCAACGTAGGCCTGTCCTCCGGAGCGGTCCGGCCAACCCCCTTGAACCGCCTCCGGGGCAGCGGATCCGCACGTCGGGGGTCCGGGCTCCGCCGCCGGGAGCGGCGGATCCGACCGTTCCGGCGGCGCGAGCGGGGCGGGACCGCTGCTCCCCTGTCAGGGCTGCCGCGCCCGGCCCCGGCAGGAGCGCCGGTGGCCGGTCTCCGGGGCCTGGACCCCGCAGGCCCGGCTCCGCCTTCCCCTGCCTCTTCCGCGCGCCCGTACGCGGCGCCGCGTCGTCTATGGTTGGCGCGAGTAGATCCCTGATGAGACAGGGGTTCCGGGCGCGCCAGCGCCGGTTCCCCCGCTCTGTGGCGTGAACCCCCTTGCAGCGAGGTAGAGACCCCTATGACCGACAACTCGTCCCCGTCCACCCCCGACAGCTCCGGCCGGCCGCCTCAGATCGACACCACGCGGACCCACTCGGCCCGCATCTGGAACTACTGGATGGGCGGCAAGGACAACTACCCGGTCGACCGCGAGGCGGGCGACGCGGTGGCCGAGTTCTTCCCGGAGATCAGGGACCTGGCCCGCACGAGCCGTGACTTCCTGATCCGCGTGGTCACCCACCTGGCGGGGGAGGCGGGGATCCGCCAGTTCCTCGACATCGGCACGGGGATGCCCACCGCCAACAACACCCACGAGGTCGCCCAGGCCGTCGCCCCGGAGTCCCGCGTGGTCTACGTGGACAACGACCCCCTCGTGCTCGCGCACGCGCGGGCGCTCCTCGTCGGAACGCCGGAGGGGGCCACCGACTACATCGACGCCGACCTGCGCGATCCCGACAGGATCCTCGAGCAGGCCGCCCAGACCCTCGACTTCGACAAGCCCGTCGCGCTCATGCTCATGGGCATCCTGGGCCACGTGCCCGAGGACGAGATCATGCCGATCGTGGGTCGGCTCATGGACGCCCTGCCGCCCGGGAGCTACCTGGCGAGCTACGACGGCTCCAACACCAGCGAGGCCTACAACCAGGCCATCGAGGTGGGGAACAAGCAGGGCGACGTCCCCTACCTCCTGCGCAGCCCGGAGGTGATCGCCGCCCGCTTCGAGGGCCTGGAGCTGCTGGAGCCCGGCGTGGTCCCGTGCCCCCTGTGGCGTCCCGGCCCCATCGAGGTTGGCACCCGCCGCGGCATGGACCAGTACGGCGGGGTGGCGCGCAAGCCCTGACCGGGACAGCGGTCCCGGGGGCGCCGTCCCGGGCCGGGGCGGCACCCCCGCCCCGGCCCGGACAGCGCACTAGGGCGTGTTCCGTGGATGCTGTCCGTCGCGAGCGGCGCATCCGGTGCGTTCATCGCAAGGCCGAAGAAGGAGTCAGGGTGGGGTCCTGTCGACAGATGAGAACGCCGCGAGGGGCGTGCCGGGGCGACGCGCAGCAGGGCGAGTGTCCGCGGAACACGCCCTAGTCGGGGCGGGCGAAGCGGCGCGCCCCGACGAGCAGGAACACCGCGCCGAAGACGGTCAGCGCCATCAGCTCCCCGGAGACCGGCGGCCGCACGCCCCACAGTTCCAGGCCGCGGAACATCCCGTCGGCGGCCCCGGACGGCAGGTGGGAGACGAGGACGCGCCTGGCCGCGTCGACCGCGTAGGTCAGGGGGTTGAGGGCGGTGAGGGCGACGAGCCAGGACGGCAGCCCGTTGAGCGGGAAGAACGCCCCCGACAGGAACACGAGGGGCCCCAGGAGCAGGCCCGTGGCGGCCTGGAAGCTCTTGGGGCTGGGCACGCAGACCGCCAGCAGCGCCCCGAGGCAGGTCATGGCGAACGACGCCGGCGCCAGCACCGCGACGAACCCTGCGAAGAGGAGCGGGTCGTAGGGCACGCCCGCGAGCCCGGCGAAGAGGAGCAGGATCCCGCCGTGGCACGTGGCGATGGTGGTGCCCGCCAGGACCTTGCCGAGCAGCAGCGACTCCCGGCGCACGGGCGCCACCAGCATCTCCCGCAGGAAGCCGAACTCCCGGTCCCACAGGATGGAGGCGCCGGTGGCGAACGCCGGCGGCTGGATGGCCATCACGAGGACGCCGGGGAAGAGGAACGTCACGTAGCCGACGCCGGAGCCGTCCTCGGGGACCACCGTCCCCAGCCCCACGCCCAGGGCGACGAGGATCAGCAGGGGTTGCAGCAGGCTGATGACGAGGTGCATCCGCTCGCGCTGGAACGTGATCATCTCGCGCTTCCACACCGCGGCCGCCGCGCGTCCCTCGGAGGCCAGGCGCGCGGCCGTCGGGGGGACCGTCGGCGCGGGGCTCACGCGTCTCCCCCCTCTGCGGGCTCCGAACCGATGCTGCGGCCCGTGTAGTGCAGGAACACGTCGTCCAGGGTGGGCCGGACCAGGGACACCGACGTGACGGAGCCGCCGAGGGCCGCCATGACCGCCGGGAGCACGGCCGCCCCGTCCTCGACCCGCACGACCAGGGCGCCGTCCTCGACGGAGGGGCTCAGCCCCAGGGAGTCGGCCAGCCGCCGCGAGCACTGCCCGGGGTCGGAGGCGACCAGCACGATGCGGTCGCGGCCGATCCGCGAGCGGAGCTCGGCGGGAGTGCCGAGGGCCACGACCCGCCCCCGGTCCAGGATGGCGATCCGGTCGCAGTTGTCGGCCTCGGACAGATGGTGGGTGGTGAGCAGGACGGTGGCCCCCGTCTCGCTCCGCATCCGGTGGACGTGGCGCCAGACCTCGGCCCGGCTGTGCGGGTCGAGGCCGACCGTGGGCTCGTCCAGGAAGAGCACGTGGGGGCGGTGCAGCAGGCCACGGGCGATCTCCAGGCGGCGCTTCATCCCGCCGGAGAGCGTGCGGACCAGGCTGCGCCGCCGGTCGAGCAGGTCGGCCAGGGTCAGCATGGCCACGACGCGCTCGCGCACCTGGCGGCGGGGGACCCCGTAGAGGGCGGCGTGGATGGCCAGGTTCTCCTCCGACGTCAGCTTGTCGTCCAGGGTGGAGCCCTGGAAGACCACGCCGATGGACCTGCGGACGGCGTCGGGGGAGACGCGGACGTCGTGCCCGGCCACCCACAGTCCGCCGCTGGTGGGCCGGGTGAGCGCGCAGAGCATCGAGATGGTGGTGGACTTGCCCGCCCCGTTGGGTCCCAGGAACCCGAAGATCTCCCCGGGGTGGACGAGGAGGTCGAGTCCCCGGACCGCTTCGACCCCCGGGTAGGTCTTGACCAGTGCCTCTGTCCTGATCGCCGCCGGGGGCGAGGATTCGGTCCGATCCCCTGGCGCCTTTGAGGACGTCACTTCGAGCGGAACTCGGGCCTGTGTTCCTGGTTCCAATTCGCTCCTCATGGGGGCAAAACCATCCGGCTCGGGGGCCGAGCCGGGTCATCCCGCCCCACCGGCGTTTTCGCGGGGGGTGGAGGGGGATCACTACCCCTGGCAAGACTACCCAAGGTAGTCGGCCATTAACAAAAAGTTGCTAGATCTGGAGGACTCATGTCCGCACAGGAACTGCCCCGCGACGCCGGATCGCTCGACACCACCGCTCTGATCTCCCTCGGGGCCGAGACCGAGCTCATCTCCGAGCGGCTCAACCTGGAGTGCCGCAACACCTGCGTCTCCGGCTTCACCATCCGCTGCGACGGCTACTCGCTCTAGTCCGGCCCGGACCCGCCCGGGTACCGCCGACCCCCCGAGACGACCGTGACGCACCCCGTCGAGGCGCCGTGAGCACGAGCGCCGGACCTTCCGACGCGGGCCGTCCGGAGACGATCGCCCTCCTCCACCTGTGCCATGAGGGAGCGCTGCCGACCGGGGTGGACGGCAGCGCGGGGCGGCGGTCCCGGGACCGGGCCCCCTTCACCCCGCCGCACGCCGGGTTCACCGTGTGACCCCGACGCGCCGGCCGCGGGGCGGTCGGCCGCTCAGCCGGCCGCCCCGTCTTCGACACCGACGACCACGAGGGAGACCAGGGTGCGGGAGCACACCGGCACACGCACGTGCACGGTCGGCATACGGGAGCGGGCCGTCGAGGCGGGCCGGGTGGTCTCCGACTACGGCCCCTGGACCGACGTGGCGCTTCCCGGACTCGACCTTCCGCCCCAGGGGTGGAAGATCCACGTGTCGGCCCGGCCGGTCACCCTCCTGTCCACCGTCGAGCGCGTGCTCCCCCTGCTGCTGCGCACGCCGTGCAGGTTCAAGTTCGCGCGCACCACGGAGGCCATGCGCGAGCTCAACTCCCACCACAACCGCCCCGGGGCCGTCGGCAAGGGCGTCACCGTCTACACCCGCCCGGACGACTTCGCCGGCCTGGCCGAGAAGCTCGCCGCCGAACTCGTCGGGGTGGAGGGGCCCGGCATTCCCAGCGACCGCAGGCTGCGGCCGGACGCGCCGGTCTACTACCGCTACGCGCCGTTCGCCGGCGTCTACGGCATCGACGGCAACGGCGACTTCCAGCTGGTCCTCCACGACGCCGAGGGACGCGAGCGCCCCGGCGCCGCGGACGGGCGCTACCAGCCGCCGGACTGGCTTCCCGACCCGTTCACGGGGCAGCCCCCCTCCCCCGGCGGGTCCGACCGGGAGCCGGTCCTGCTCGGCGGCCGCTTCCTGGTGCCCGGCGCCATCGCCCACACCGCGGTGGGCGGCGTCTACCGGGGCTCCGACCGGGAGTCGGGCGCGGGGGTGGTCGTCAAGGAGCGCCGCGCGTACACGGGCGAGGACCTCGACGGGTCCCGCGACGCGCGCCACCGGCTGCGCGGCGAGGCCGCCGTGCTGCGCCGCCTGGAGGACGTCGCGGGGGTCCCCCGCGTGGTGGACCACTTCCGGCACGGCGCCGACGAGTTCCTCGTCACCACGGACGTCGGCCCCCGGGACCTGCGCACCGACGTGGCCGAGAACGGCACGTACACCACCCCGGAACGCGACCTGGAACGCCTGGGCCGCGACCTGCTCGGGCTGCTGGACGCGGTCCACGGGCGCGGCGTCCTCGTGCGCGACCTCGCCCCCAAGAACATCGTGCTGGCCGACGACGGCGCCCCCTCCCTGGTGGACTTCGAGATCAGCAGCCTCGACGGCGACCAGGTGCACGGCTGGACCCCGGGGTACTCCTCCCCCGCCCAGGAACGCGGCGAACCGGCGTGCGAGGAGGACGACCTCTACTCGCTGGGGGCCACCCTGCTGTACGCCGCCACCGGCACCGAGCCGGCCGCCCGCTCCACCCGGGCGGTGCCCGACGACGGGCGCGCCCGCACCCTCCTGGCCTCGCTGGGCGACGGCGTCCCGCCCTGCGCCCGCGCGGTGCCGGGGCTGATGTCCCCCGACCCCGCCGAGCGCAGGGCGGCGGCCGACCTGCTCCGCAGGGGCGGGGACCATCCGCCGCTCCGGGCCGAACCGCGCTACACCGTCACCCCGCACTCCCTTCCCGCGCTGGTCGCGAGCGCCCTGGAGCAGACCCGCGGTGTGGCGCGCGACCTGCTGTCCGGACGCGGCGGCTCGCCGGGAGGACGGCCCAGCCCCACCAACCTGTACCGGGGCGCGGCGGGCGTGGGCACGGAGCTGCTGCGCCAGGGGGACGCCGAGTCCCGCGGCCTGGCCCGCGCACTGGCGCACTGGACCGCGGGTTTCCTCACGCTGCGCCGGTCGCTGCCCGGCCTCCAGGACGGCGAGGCGGGCACCGCCCTCTTCCTGGCCGCGGCGGCCCGCGAACTGGACGAGCCGACCCTGGCCGACGCGGTGCGCCCCCTGGCGCGGACCGCCCCGGAGTCGGTCCCCGAGACCGACTACTCGTCGGGGCTGGCGGGGATCGGCCTGGCCCAGCTCCAGCTGTGGCGTCTCTGCGGGGACGGGTCCCGGCTCGACCTGGCGCAGGGCTGCGCGGAGCGGCTCGTGGCCTCGGCCCCCGCGGAGGGTCTGCGCGCCTGCCCGCCCGACCTGCGCGACCACGAGGAGGTGACGACGCGGCTGGGGTTCGCGCACGGCGTCGCGGGCGTCGCCCACTTCCTCCTGTGCCTGGAGGCCGCCACCGGCGACACTGCCGCGGGTGCGGAGGCCGCGGCCTGCCTGGAGGTGCTGGCCGGGTTCGTCCCGGGGCTGGTCTCGGCCGCCTCCGCGCCCGAGGCCCGGCCCATGGCCGCCTCCTTCTGCCAGGGGCTCACCGGGATCGGCGGGGTGCTGCTCCGGGCCGGCTCGGTGCGGGGCGAGCCCCGCTACACCGGGCTCGCGGAGACGACCGCGTCGCACTGCCGCGCCCTCGCCCCGAAGATGCAGGTCGCCTGCCAGTGCTGCGGGCTGGCGGGGGTCGGTGAGTTCCTCCTCGACACCGCCGGGCTCACGGGCGGGGCGGCGTACCGGGACGCGGCCGTGGACGTCGCCGGGCTGGTGCTGGTGCGCTCCGCCGGGACCCCGGAGGCCCCGGTCTTCCTCGACCACACCCGTGAGCCGGGCGGCGGCTGGGCGACGGGGGTCTCCGGGGTCCTGTCCTTCCTGCGCCGGCTCGACCGTGGCGGTCCCCGGGACTGGCTCGGGGACGAACTCCTGGCCGCCCGCCGCTGACCGCCGCCCGGTCCGCGCCGCGTCCCGGCCCCGCGCCCCCGCGGGGGTCGTCGCCGGCGGCGGCGCGGTGCGGTTCCTCGGCCACACGCGGTACGCGGCCGACGGGGGCCGACGGCCACGGTGTCCGCGGTTCCTCTGCGGCACCGGCTCCCGTGTGTGGCACACGGTGCCCGGGAGGGGTGGGAACACCCTCCTCGGACGAGACGGCCCCGCGGCGGCCGACCGCCCCGGGCGCTGTCGGCGCTCTCACCTGCGACGGTTCCGTTGCCTTCCCGTGACCGTGTTTTGGGCGTGGTCACCGGGGCAGGGCAGGACGACCCGACGACAGGAGGTGCCCCCAGTGGAAACCGGAACCGTTGTCATCATCGTCATCGCGGCAATCGTCATCATCGCCGTGGGAGTCGCGCTCGCCGCGCGCTCCTCGATCCTCCCGGCCCGGCGCACCGCCCGGCTCAAGAAGCGCTTCGGCGCGGAGTACTACCGCGCCGTGGAGGCCCACGGCGGCAGGGCGGCCGCGGAACGCGAGCTGTCCGAGCGGCTCGACCGCCACAAGGGCATGAGGCTCCGCAGGCTCACCGACCGCGAGCGCGAGGCGCACGCCGGCACATGGGCCGCGGTGCAGCAGGAGTTCGTGGACGACCCCGTCAGCGCCGTGCGCAACGCCCGCGGGCTGGTCGAGGGGATCATGTCCGACGTCGGCTACGCCGACCGCGCCCCGGCCGAGGACCGGGGCTTCGAGCAGCGCGCGGGAGACCTGTCGGTGGACCATCCCGCCGCCGTGGCCGAGTTCCACCGCGTGCGCGGCGCCGTGCGCCCGGCCGGGGCCGACCGGGTCGGCACCGAGGGCCTGCGCGAGGAGCTGGTGGCCTTCCGGGGCCTCGTGGAGGCCCTGTTGGGCGGGCTGCCCGAGTCCCCCGGCACGACCCCGACCGAGGCTCCGGGCAGGACCGTGACCGGTCCGGCGCGGAGCGGGACCGATACGGAGGTGGACCGGTGAGAGAGCACGACGAGACCGCCGCACCGGCGGACAGGAAGCAGAGCGGCGTCCGCCGGACCCCGCGGGCGCAGGAGCGCGAGGACGCCGGCGGCCGGACGACGCCCGGGGCCGCCGGGGTCCGGCGGCCCCCGGCCGAGGAGGTGCCGGAGCAGCGGCGACGCAGCGGGGTCCACGCGGACCCGGCACGGGCGGCGGGGCCCGCCCCGACCGCGCCCCCGCCCCCTGCCCCGGACGCGGCGTCCGGCGCCGCGCGGGCGGTGACGGTCGACGCCGAGGTGTCCGACCCCGCCTCCGCCCCCTCTCGCCCTGACGCGCCGGCCCCGGCTCCCGCCGGGTCCGCGCCCTCCGGCCCGCGCGGCGCGGAGGACCCGGCGAGGCGGCTCGGGCCACGCGGCATGGACCCGGGGGACGTGCGGGCGCGCTGGCAGGAGACGCAGGGCGGGTTCGTCGACGATCCGCGGGGAACCGTGCGCGAGGCGGACGTGCTGGCGGCCGAGGTCGCCGACGCCGTGATCGCCGGGATCGAGACGCGCCGGGCCGCGCTCCGCTCCGCGTGGAGCGAGGGCGACGGCTCGGACACCGAGTCCCTGCGCCTGGCCCTGCGCGACTACCGCTCCTTCGTCGAGCACCTGGTCGACGCGGGCAGGTGACGCGGACACGACACGCGGGCCGTGCGGCACCGGGCCGCACGGCCCGCGTGTCCCGACCGTTCCGCTGTACTCGCCCCGGGGCCGGGTCTACCGTCACTGTCATGGGCACCAGGGGAACGGTCACACGGACACGGCTCGTCGACCGCGCACGCGAGCTGCTCGAGGCCCACGGTTACGCCGGAACGGGTCTGGAGCAGGTCCTGGCCGCCAGCGGCGCCCCCCGCGGCTCCCTCTACTTCCACTTCCCGGGAGGGAAGGACGAACTGGTCGCGGCGGCCCTGGAGTCCGCCGGGGCCGAGATCGGGTCCCGCATCCGGGAGCTCTCCGAGGAGGCTCCCGACGCGGCCGCCCTCGTCCGGGGGGTGGTCGACCTCTTCACCGCCAGGATGGAGGGGTCGGCGTTCACCAGGGGCTGCCCCCTGGCCGCCACCGCCCTGGACGTCTCGGCCACCAACGACCTGGTGCACACCGTGTGCAGGAGGGTGTACTCCTCCTGGCAGGCCACACTCGCGCAGCGCCTGGTGGCCGAGGGGCGCGGGGCCGAGGAGGCGGACGCCGACGCCTGGTCCGCGCTCTCCCTCGTGGAGGGGGCGCTCCTGCTCTCCCGCGCCACGCGCGACCGCGGGCCGCTCGACCGGGCCCGGGGCACGGCCTCCCGGCTCTTCGGCGGGGAGTGACCCCGCCCGCGGCGGCCCGGGTCAGGAACGCGCCCAGACCCCCGAGGTCCCCCTGCGGTGGCTGTCCACCAGGTGGGTGTCGACCATGCCGATCGCCTCCATGAGGGCGAACACGGTCGTCGGACCGGTGAACGAGAACCCCGCGCGGCGCAGGGCGCCGGCGAGGGCGGCCGACTCCGGCGACTCGGTGGGGATGTCCTCGACCCGCGCGGGGGCCGGGGTCCGCTCGGGCCGGAAGGACCACACCAGGTCGACCAGCCCTCCCGCTCCGCGCAGGGCGACCGCGGCCCGCGCGTTGCGGACCGTGGCGCGGATCTTCCTCTCGTTGCGCACGATGGAGGCGTCCCCCATCAGCCTCTCCACGTCCTCCTCGCCGTACCCGGCCACGGTGTCGGGGTCGAAGCCGTCGAAGGCGGTGCGGAAGGCCGGCCTCTTGCGCAGGATGGTGGCCCAGGAGAGTCCCGCCTGGAACGCCTCCAGGCTGATCCGCTCGAAGACGCCGCGCTCGTCGCGGACGGGCATCCCCCACTCGGTGTCGTAGTAGTCGCGCAGCAGCGGGTCCGCCGCCGCCCAGGGCGGCCGCACCAGCCCGTCCTCGCACACCAGCGCGCCGCTCTCCGTGGCGGCGAACCGCGCCTTCCCCGGTTTCTCCGGCATCTCGGATGTCCTCTCCACGGCCTCGGCGCCGACCGGCCCGCCGCGTCCCGTCCGCCACCCCTCGCGCTCCCCCGGCGCGGTCGGGGCGGTCCCCTTGCGCCCTCGACGGTACGCGGTCCGCGCCGCGTGAATCCACGGGAACGCCGCACACGGAAGACGGCCCCGGCCCCCGACGACACGCCGAGGACACCCCGCAGCCACCTTCCGGACACCTTTCGCGCACTCCTGGCGACCGGGCAATTCCACAGCGTCATGGCGGGAGGTCCGACCGGGCCGAGTTCTTTTCGCGGCCGTGCGCACCGGAACCCCTACAGGACAGGGGAACCCGAAAAAAACGGACAACCGCCACGGAGACACCAGCAACAACGGGGATTGACACACGTCACACGGTGATCCAATCTGGTTAACAGTTAACAGTTAACCGAAGGGAAGACATGTCGGAGATCCTGCCCATCAAGCAGCGGGCACTCGGCGAGAAGGTCGCCGGAGAACTCCGGCGCCTGATCGTCACCGGGCGCTACGCGCCCGGGACGTCGCTGGTCGAGGGGCACCTCGCCGAGCAGTTCGACCTGAGCCGCGGACCGATCCGCGACGCCCTCAAGATCCTCGCCTCCGAGGGGCTCATCGACACCAACCGCCGCAGCGCCACCGTCGTGGGCCTGGGCGGGGACGACATCGACGAGCTCTTCTCCCTGCGCGGATCCCTCGAACAGCTCGCCCTGGAGATCGGCCTGAACCGCGACCGGGCCGGGCTCGCCGAAGGCCTCCGCGCCCCCCTGGAGCAGATGCGCAGGGCCCGCGAGGAGCGCGACCCCGACGCCTTCACCGCCGCCGACGTGCGCTTCCACTCGGTCTTCTACGACGTCGCCGGCCACCGCCGCCTCGCCGACGTGTGGGCGCAGTACCGGCCCACCATCGAGGTGCTCCTCCTGGCCTCCAACGAGCGCTACGAGGACCTCGGCCCCTCCGTCCGCGCCCACGAGGTCCTCGCCGGGCTGGTCGAGTCCGGCGAGCCCGAGGCCGTCCTGGAAGAGCTCCGCGGCCACCTGGACAACGCCAGGCTCAGGCTCAGGGCCCCCTACACCCAGCCCGCGACCCACTGACCCGACGGGACCGCACCGCGTCCCGTCGTCCCTCGGCTCATGTCCCGCGACCGACCCACGGAGCCGATTCCACCGAAACACCGGAGAGCACCATGCGTTCCACCACCTTCCGCCTGACCGCGGCCGCACTCGCGGTCACCGCCCTCACGGCCGGCTGCGCCGACCGGGGCGGCGTCAGCGAGGACGCCGCGGACTACCCCAGCCAGGACATCACCCTCGTCGTCCCCTACGACGCCGGAGGCGCGTCCGACCTCGCGGCCCGCACCCTGGCCGCCCGGATGGAGGACTCCCTGGGGCAGAGCATCATCGTGGAGAACCGCAGCGGCGGCGCCGGTTCCGTGGGACTGGAGAACCTCGCCGGGCGGGCGGCCGACGGCTACAGCATCGGCTACCTGCCGGTCGAGACCGTCATGCTCGGCTACCAGGGCTACGACGTCGACCCGGGCGCCTACGACCTCGTCGGCCAGATGGTGTCGGTCCCCGCCACCATCGCCGTCCCCGAGGACAGCCCCTACGAGACCCTCGACGACCTGGTCGAGGCCGCCCGCTCCGAGCCCGGGGCCCTCTCGGTGTCCAACTCCGGCGCGGGCTCCATCTGGGAGGCCGCCACCACCGAGCTGGGGCGCGCCACGGAGACCGAGTTCCAGCCGGTGCCCTTCGACGGCGGCGCCCCCGCCGTCACCGCCGCCGTCGGCGGCCAGGTGGACGCCGTGGTCGCGGGCATCTCCGAGACCGCCCCCGCCCACGCGGACGGCCGGCTCCGGGTCCTCGCCCTCTTCGACTCCCAGCCCTCCGACTCGCTCCCCGGCGTGGAGACGGCGGCCGAACAGGGCGTGGACGTCGTGATCGGCGGCTGGGGCGGCATCGGCGCGCCGGCCGGCCTCCCCGACGAGGTGCGCACGAAGCTGGAGGAGGCGTTCTCCGAGGCGGCCGACTCCGACGAGTTCAGGACGATCATCGCCGACTCGGGGAACATCCCGGTCAACGTGCCCTCGGAGGAGTTCTCCGAGTTCGTCGACCAGGAGCACACCCGCTTCGGCGCACTGCTCGAGGGCCAGGACTGAGCACCGTGGCCGACACGAGCACGACCCCGGACGCGCCCGCCCCCGGCGGGCCGCGTCCGGGACGCAGACCGCGGGACCTGGTCCCCGCCGCCGTCGGCGCCGCGCTCGCCGCGGGCGCCTTCGCCCTGGCCGCGCAGATCCCCGAAGGGGCCCGGCTCACCCAGTTCAGCCCGAGGTGGTGGCCGGAGACGCTGGCCGTCCTCCTGCTGGTGCTGAGCGCGTGGCTGGCCGCGGGGGCGCTGTTCCGCCGCTCCGCGACCGCGGAGGAGGACGGGCCCGAGGCCGCGACCCGCCAGGGGGCGTGGCGGCTCGTCGCGATGCTCGCGTCGATCGCGGGCTACGGCGTCCTCTGGTACTTCGTCGACTTCCGGGTCTCCACGGCTGTCCTGTTCGCGGCCCTCACCTGGCTCGGCGGAGGCCGCGGGTGGAAGGCGCTGATCCTCTTCCCGATCGCCGTGACGGCGATCCTCTACCTTCTGTTCGGCGTCCTCCTGAGAGTGCCACTATGAGTCCGATCGTCGAGGGCTTCAGCGCCCTCCTGGACCCCATGGTCCTGCTGTGCATCGCCGCGGGCGCCCTCCTGGGCATGCTCGTCGGCGCCTTCCCCGGCGTGACGGCCACCATGGCGGTCGCCCTGGCCAGCGGTTTCACGCTCTCCCTCGAACCGCTTCCCGGCCTCGCGGTCCTGCTCACGATCTACGTGGCGGCGAACTTCGGCGACCGGGTCCCGGCGATCCTCGTCAACACCCCGGGGACGCCCGCGTCGATCGCCACGACCTTCGACGGCTACGCCATGGCCCGCCAGGGCAGGGCGGGCCTGGCCCTGACCTCGTCCGCCTTCGCCTCCGCGTGGGGGACGCTCGTCGGCGTCGTCCTGCTCATGGTCGCCGCGATCCCGCTGTCCCGGCTGGCCCTGAACTTCGGCCCCGCCGAGATGTTCGCGCTGGTCGTGTTCGGCCTGACGATGATGATCGGGGTGTCCGGCGGCCGGCTCGTCAAGGGCCTCATGGCGGGCGGCCTGGGCCTGCTCCTCGGGGCCGTCGGCCGGGACCCCATCACGGGCACGCCGCGGTTCACGTTCGGCCTCCCCGAACTGTCCGACGGCATCCCCTTCATCGCCGCGATCATCGGCCTCTTCGGCATCGCGGAGGTCATGAACCAGATCCTCGTGCACCGCCGGGGCCGGGAGGCGGAGCCGATCAAGGAGTTCGGCCGCTGGTTCCCCAGGCGCTCGGACTGGCGCACCATGCTCAAGCCGATGGCGATCGGCAGCGGCGTCGGCGGCGTGGTCGGCATCGTGCCCGCCACCGGCGGGGACATCGCCGGCATCCTCGGCTGGGACCAGGCCCGCAGGGCGTCCAAGCGGCCCGAGGAGTTCGGCAAGGGGTCGCTGGAGGGCATCACCGCCGCGGACACCTCGTCCAACGCCACCCTCGGCGGGTCCGTGACCACCACCCTGGCGCTGGGTCTGCCCGGCGACTCCGTGATGGCCGTGATGATCGGCTCGATGGTCGTCTGGGGCATCCAGCCGGGCCCGTCGCTGTTCGCGAACCAGCCCGACCTGGTCTACAGCATCGCCGGGATCATGCTCATCGCGACGGTGGTCGCCCTCGTGATCAGCGTGCTGCGCATGCGCGGCGTCGCCAAGCTCCTGGAGCTCCCGCAGCACTTCCTGTGGGCGGTCATCCTCGTGTTCTGCATGGTCGGCACCTACGCCGTGAACAACAGCGTCCTCGACGTCGCCGTGATGCTCGTGTTCGGCCTCGTCGGGCTGTTCCTGAAGCGCTTCGGGATCCCGCCGGGGCCCGTCGTCCTCGGCCTGATCCTGGGCGGCCTGGCCGAGGGCAACCTCCGCCGCGCCCTGGAGATCGGCGGCCCGGAGAACATCCTGACCAGCCCCATCGCACTCGGACTCCTGGCGGTGAGCGCGCTCGCCCTCGTCGTGCCGCCGCTGCGCACGGCGTGGGGCGCGCGCCGCGCCCGCGCCGCCTCCGAGAACACCACCACCCCGGCGCCCTGACCCGGATCCGCCGGCAGCCGCCCCTTCCCCACCCGAGGAGAACCACGCATGTCCGTCCACGCGAAGGTGATCACCGCCCTCCCGACCCCGTTCACCCGGGACGAGGCCCTCGCCCCCGACGCCGCCACCGCGCTGTTCACGGCGGTCCGCGACCGGGGCGTCGACGGGGTGTTCGTCGCAGGGACCACCGGAGAGTTCACCGCCCTCGACGACGACGAGCGGACCGGGGTGATCGGACTGGCCCTGGACGTCTTCGGCCCGGAGCGGGTCTACGCCCACGTGGGCGCGGCCGCGCCCCGACAGGCCGAGTCGCTGGTCCGCGCCGCCGTCGGCGCGGGGGCCACCCGGCTCGCCGCCGTCACGCCCTACTTCCTGCCCGCCCCCGAGGACGCGCTGGTGCGCTACTACGAGCGCCTGGTGGCGGCGGCCGGTGGCGCGGAGGTGCACGCCTACCTGTTCCAGGTGCGCTCCACCACCCCGGCCGCGCCCTCGGTGCTGCGCCGCCTCGCCGACGCCGGCGTCCGCGGGGTGAAGATCAGCGGTGAGAGCGACGCCTCGGTGTCGGCGTACCTGGCCGCGGCGCCCGCGGGGTTCGACGTCCTGTCCGGCAACGACATCGCCTTCGAGGAGTTCGTCCGCGCGGGCGGCCTCGGCGTGGTCTCCGGCGTCTCCTCCGTCTTCCCCCGGCCGTTCGTGGCACTGCGCGACGCCCTGAACAGCGGGGACACCGAAGGCGTGCGCGCGGCCCAGCCCCTGGTGGCCCGCGCGGTGGCCGCGGTCCGCAGCGGCAGCATCCCGCACCTCAAGGCCGGGCTGGAGGTCCAGGGGCTCCCCGCCGGACCCGCGAGGGTCTGCGGCGACGCCGTCTCCGAGGCCGACCTGGAGGTCCTCAGGGAGACCGCGGAGGCCCTGGCCTGACCCCGCGGCCCGGGTCCCGGACCCGGCCGCCCGACGCCCCCGTGGCGTACACACGACCCGCCCCAGGGGGCGGCGGACCGAGAGGCGAGTGAGCGCGGATGGCGCTGAAGAAGATCATCAACCGACCCGAGGACTTCGTCGACGAGGTCACCGAGTCACTGCTCATGGCGCACCCCGACCGCCTGCGGGCGGCGTCCGGCGACCGCAGGGCGCTGGTGCGCGCCGACGCGCCGGTCGAGGGCCGCGTCGGCATCGTGACCGGGGGCGGGTCCGGACACCTGCCGCTGTTCCTCGGCTACGTGGGCCGGGGACTGGCCACGGGCGTGGCCGTGGGGAACGTGTTCTCCTCCCCCTCCGCCGAGCAGATCGCCGCGGCGACGCGCGCCTCCCACGGGGGCGCGGGCGTGCTGTACCTGTACGGCAACTACGGCGGGGACGTCTACAACTTCGACCTGGCCGCCGACGTCGTCGCGGCAGAGGGCATCGCGACGGCGACCGTGCTCGGCACCGACGACATCCTCTCCGCGCCCCGCGGCAGGGAGGCCACCCGGCGGGGTGTGGCCGGGCTGTTCTTCGCCTACAAGACGGCGGGAGCCTCCGCCGAGCGCGGCGACGACCTGGAGGCGGTGCGGTCGGTGGCCCGGCGCACGGTGGACGCCACGCGCACGATGGGGGTCGGCCTGTCCCCCACCATCCTCCCCGCCGCGGGCGAACCCACGTTCACGCTCGCCGAGGGGGAGATGGAGGTCGGCATCGGCATCCACGGCGAGCCGGGCAGCCACCGGGGGAAGCTGGAGACGGCCGACGAGATCACCGACCGCTTCCTCGCCGAGATCCTCGGCGAACTGGAGCCCGCGCCCGGCGACCGTGTCGCGGTCCTGGTGAACGGCCTGGGCGCCACCCCCCTGGAGGAGCTGTACCTGGTGTACCGCCGGGTCCACCAGGTGCTGGGCGAGCGCGGCGTGGTCATCCACCGGCGCTACGTGGGCGAGTTCGCGACGAGCCTGGAGATGGCGGGGGCCTCGGTCTCCGTGCTCCTGCTCGACGACGAGCTGGCCGAGCTGATCGACGCCCCCGCCGCGTCCCCGTTCTTCGGCCAGGGGAACACGGAGGCGCCGGAGCCCCGCGCCGCCGGGGTCGGGGCGCCCGGTTCCGCGGCCGTCCGGGGCCCGGCCCCCGCCGTCCGCCGTACCGGCGCCGCCGGCGCGCTGCGCGGCGCGCTGGTCGCGGCCATGGAGCGCATGCCCGCGCACGCGGAGGAGCTGCGGCTGCTGGACTCGCGCCTCGGCGACGGCGACCTGGGCATCACGGTCTCCTCGGGGGCGGAGGCCGTGCGCGAGGCGCTGCTCGCGCTGCCGGAGGACGCCCACCACGCCGACGTGCTGCGCGCGGCGGCGACGGCGTTCGCGTCGGCCAACCCCTCCACGTTCGCCGCGCTGACCGGCGCGGGCGTGCTCGCCGCCGCGGCCGAGTCGGAGGAGCTCGCGTCCGTCTCGGTCCGCGACGCCGCGCGCCTCACCTCCGCCGTGTCCCGCCGGGTGCGGGAGCGGGGCGGTGCCGAGCCCGGCGACAAGACGTTCGTGGACGGGCTCCTCCTGGTGGAGGAGGCCCTGGAAGGGGCCGACGACCCGGTCGCCGCCGTGCGCGCCGCCGCCTCCGCGGCCGGGCGCGCCGTCGAGGAGACCAGCGGGCTGACGTCGGCGAAGGGCCGCGCCGCCTGGGTGGGCGAGCGCGGGGCGGGCGAGCGCGACCCGGGCTCGGTCGCCCTCCTGCGGTTCCTGGAGGAGCTGCGCGACGTCCTCTCCTGAGCGCGGCCCCGTGGCGCCTCTGTGGGGGT
>NZ_JBSHDN010000067.1:0-31768 GCF_053616335.1 Nocardiopsis sp. NPDC055824 | reverse complement strand
GGCACCGCCCCTCCCCGGGCCGTCCCCACCCCCGTTCCCGGCCCGGGCCGCCGTTTCTCCCCGTGCCCCCGCTCAGCCGGCGCGGGACCCCGCCCGGATGCGCTCGGTGATCCGGTCGACGTCCCAGCGCTCGGCCGGGGGCAGCGGCATGCCGACCCCGTCGCGCAGGGCGCGGGCACGGTCCAGGAGTTCGGCCGCGGCCCCGTGCTCCCCCGCCAGGGAGCGCGCCCCGGCCAGCCCCTCGAGCGCGAGGGCGACGGCGCGGGGGTCGCCGCCGCGCTCGGCCTCGCCGAGCCCCTGCCGGTGCAGGTCGAGGGCCTCGGCGGCGTCACCGCGCTGCTCGGCGACGAACCCCAGCTGGGTGAGGATGAAGGCGGTCCCGATCCGCCCGTCCACGCGCCGGTTCCACGCCAGGCGGCGGCGCAGCGACCGCTCCGCCAGGTCGAGGTCGCCCCGGCGGCGGGCGGTCAGCGCGATCCCCGCGTCGGCGAACTGCTCGGCCACCGCGTCGGAGTGCTCCTGCGCCACGCGCAGCGCCCGGGAGTGCAGGGTGTCGGCGCGGTCCAGGTCGCCCTCCAGGAGGGCGATCCTCCCCAGGCCGGCCAGCTTGAGGGAGACCGTGCGCCACAGGCGCAGCTCCTCGGCGATCCGCAGCCCCTCGGCGTGCCGGGCGGCGGCGTCCCCGAAGTCCCCGAGCGCCTCCGCCGCCTGGGCGAGGACGTCGGAGGCGTGGAGGACGCCCCACCGGTCCCCCAGCCCGCGCAGAACGCGTTCGCCCTCCGCGGCCAGGCGCAGCGCCTCCGCCGGGGAGCCCTGCACGAACGCGGTCCGGGCGAGCCCCACCCGGCAGACGGCGGCGCACCAGGGGTCCCCCGCCTCCAGCGAGGCGGCGAGCGCCTCCTCCGTCCGGCGGGTCGCGCGGTCCAGGTCGCCGAGGCCCCAGCGGGTGAGCTCCGAGAACCAGGCCAGCCGGGCGCGCTCGGCCGGGTCACCGACCCCGGCGAGGTCCTCGTCGGCGGCGGCGCGCCTGCTCCGGTCGTCCTCGGACCCGGGGGCGGACAGGGCCGTCCGCCACACGACGGCCCGGGCCCGCGCCTCCCCGCCCCGCAGCGTCCGGTCCGGGAAGGGCGCGCCCGCGACCGGGCCGGCCCCCGCGCGGAGCGCGGCGTCCAGGGCGTCGCGGGCCTCCCCGGTGCGTCCGCGCAGGTAGCGGTACCAGCACAGGGCGTTGGCCAGGCGGGCCGCGAGGTGGGCGTCGCCCTCGCCGACCGCGAACTCCAGGGCCGCGCGCAGGTTCGCGCTCTCGCGGTCCAGGCGCTCCAGCCAGTGCCCCTGCTCGGGGCCGCGCAGGAGCGCGTCGGCGCGCTCGGCCAGGTCGGCGAAGTGGGCCGCGTGGCGGGCCCGGGTCCTTCCCGCCTCCCCGGCCTCCTCCAGCCGTTCGAGCGCGTACGCGGCCACCGACTCCAGGAGGTGGTAGCGGGTGCCCCCCGGACGGTCGGCGGCCACGACCAGCGACCGGTCGACGAGGGAGCCGACCAGGTCCAGCACCCGGGCCCGGGGGACGCCCTCCCCGTCGGAGCAGACCTCCTCGGCGGTGTCCAGGTCGCATCCGTCCGCGTGCACGGCCAGGCGGGAGAGCACGGCGCGCTCGGGGGCGTCGAGGGGTTCCCAGCTCCAGTCGATCACCGCCCGCAGGGTGCGCTGCCTGGCGGGCGCGTCGCGGCGGCCCACCCCCAGGAGCGCGAAGCGGTCGTCCAGGCGGGCGGCGAGGTCGGCGGCCCGCATGTGGCGCAGCCGGGTGGCGGCCAGTTCGAGCGCGAGGGGGATGCCGTCCAGGCGGCGGCACACCGTGGCGACGGCGGGCGCGGTGTCCGCGTCGAGGGCGAACCCGGCGACGGCGGCCTCCGCGCGGGCGGTGAAGAGCCGGACCGCGCCGGATCCGGCGAGGGCCTCGGGCGTGTCCGCACCGGGTCCGGGCACGTCCAGCGGGGGGACCGCGAACAGGTGCTCGCCGGTCACGTCGAGGGGCACCCGGCTGGTGGCGAGGATCCGCAGGCCGGGGGCGGAGCGCAGGAGCCGGGAGACCGCGTCCGCGACGGGGGCGACGACGTGCTCGCAGTTGTCGAGGACCAGGAGGGGGCCTCCCCCGCGCAGGAGTTCGGCGACCCTGTCCAGGAGCCCGGGGCCGGCCCCGTCGTCACGCACCCCGAGGACGGCGGCCAGCGCGGGGACGGGGTCGCCGTCCGGGGCGAGTCCGGCGAGTTCCACGAACCGCACGGTGTCCGCGGGGTCCTGTGCCGCCACCGCCAGGGCCAGCCGTGTCTTGCCGACGCCGCCGGGGCCCGTGAGGGTGACCAGGCGCCGGTCCGCGACGAGGGGGCGCAGCGCCCGGAGCTGGACGTCGCGTCCGACCAGGTCCCCCACGGGCGCCGGCGGGAGCCCCGTGCCCGGGGGCCCGGGGCGCCGCGGCCCGGGGTCCGGCGCCGGGGACGGCTCCGGGGCGTCCGCCGGGCCGCGCGGCGGGTCGAGGGAGGGGTCCTGGGCCAGGACCGCGCGGTGCAGGGCCGCCAGCTCGGGTCCGGGGTCGATCCCCAGCTCGTCGGCCAGCCGGGCGCGGAGCCGCTCGTGGGCGGCGAGCGCCTCGCCCTGGCGGCCCGCGCCGTAGAGGGCCCGGATGTGGGCCGCGTGCAGGCGTTCGCGGTAGGGGTGGCGGGCGGCCTCCTCGGCCAGCTCGGCGACGAGCGCGGGGTGCTCGCCCAGTTCGAGGCGGGCCAGGGCCCGCTCCTCCACGGCGGTCACCCGCAGCTCTTCCCACCGGGCGGCGGCGGACAGGGCGGGGTCGGCGTCCGAGAACTCGGACAGGACCGGGCCGCGCCACAGGCCGAGGGCCCGGGTGAGCAGGTCGGCCCTGCCGCGCGGGTCGGCGGCCGTGCCCGCCCGGCGGACCAGGTCCTCGAACCGGGCGGCGTCGAGGTCGTCCGCCTCCAGCAGGTAGCCGGGGGCGCGGTGGCGGACCAGGGCGCGGGCCCCGGGCTCGGCGCGCTCCAGGTCGCCGCGCAGCTGGGAGACCCGGGCCTGGAGGACGGCGGAGGGCCTGGCCGGCGGGCGGTCGCCCCACAGGTCCCGGACGAGGCGGTCCGCGGGGACCGGCCGTCCGCGGGCGAGCAGCAGGGACGACAGCAGGGCGCGGACCTTGGCGTCGCCGATCCTGACGGGCCCGCCGTCGTCGGTCCACACGGCCAGCGGCCCCAGCACCCCGAATCGCATGTGCCAACCGTAGTGTTCCCGTGGGGGACCCGTGGCGGCCGCGGCCATCGTGGTGGTCACACGGGGAGGCCGCCGGGCCTCCCCACGGGAGACACCTGGCGGGAAAGATGAGCGAGTACAGCGGCAAGCGCGCAGTGGTGATCGGCGGGACGCACGGGATGGGCCTGGGCGTGGTCGAGGCCCTCGTCGCCGGAGGGGCCCGGGTCCTGCTGACCGGGCGCAACGAGAAGAACCTGGAGGAGGCGCGCGGCCGGCTGGGGCCGGACGTGCACGTGGTGCGCGCCGACGCCGCCGACCGGGCCGACACCGAGGCGCTGGCCGAGATCGTGGGCTCCGCCCTGGGCGGGATCGACTTCCTCCACGTCAACGTGGGCACGTCCGAGTTCAGCCCGTTCACGGAGGTCACCGAGGAGTCCTACGACCGGATGTTCGCGGTCAACACGAAGGGGGCCTTCTTCACGGTGCAGCGGCTGCTGCCGCTGGTCGCCGACGGCGGGTCCATCGTGTTCACCACGTCGGTCACCAACGTGACCGGGTCACCGGGGATGAGCGTGTACACCGGCACGAAGGCGGCCGTGCTGGGGTTCTCGCGGGTTCTCGCCTCGGAGCTGCTGCCGCGCGGGATCCGGGTGAACTCGGTGGCGCCGGGCTTCGTGGACACCCCCTCCATGGGGGTCTCGGGCCTCACGGAGGAGACCAGGGCCGAGTTCATGAGGGTCGGCGACGAGGCCACCCCCATGGGACGGCACGGCACCGTGGCCGAGGTCGCGCGGGCCGTCCTGTTCCTGGGGTTCGGGGCCACCTTCACCTCCGGCGCGGAGATCCCCGTGGACGGCGGCCTCGGCCTGGGCCTGAGCACGTCCCTCTAGCGTCGCGCCCGGGAGCGCGGCCGGTGTGACGCGGCGGCCCGGCCGCCGCGACCGCCCGCCCGGCGGGCCGGGTCCCCGCGCGCGGTCGGCCCGGCCCCCGGCGCTCGTTAGGCTGGCGCCGTGGAGCTTCGACAGTTGAGACACTTCGCCGCGGTGTGCGAGGAGCAGCACTTCACCCGCGCCGCCGAGTACCTCGGCATCACCCAGTCCGGCCTGTCCGCGTCGATCCGGGCGCTGGAGAGGGACCTCGACGCCCAGCTCCTCCTGCGCACCACCCGGCGCGTGAGCCCCACTCCGACCGGCCGCCTGCTGTGGGCCGAGGCCCAGCGCATCCTCTCCGCCGCGGACGGGCTCAGGGACCTGGTGGCCGACGGCGACGGCGTGCGCGGCACCCTGGCCCTGGGCACCGAGCAGTGCATGGGGGTCGTGGAGGCCGCGCCCCTCCTGCACTCCTACCGCTCGCTGCACCCGCAGGTGGCGATCAACCTCCAGCAGGCCGCCACGGGCCAGCTGATGGACCAGGTGCGGGCCGGACTGCTGGACGCGGCCCTGGTGGCGGGCCCCCTCGAGGGCGAGGGGGGCACGGACCTGCTGCGCATCTCGGAGGAGCCGCTGATGCTCCTGGCCGGTCCCGACCACGCGATCGACGCGGGGGGCGTGCTGGCCCAGCTGGAGCGGGAGGACTACGTGGACCTGCACCCGGGGTGGGGCGCGCGGGACTGCGCGGACCTCGCGTTCGCCGAGTTCGGCATCACCCGCAGGGTGGCCCTCCAGGTCAACGACGTGTACACCCTCCTGGACCTGGTGCGCCGCCGGATGGGGGTGGCGGTCGTGCCGCGGCCGGTCGTGGACAAGCCGCAGGCGGCCGGGCTGCGGAGCGCTCCCCTGCCCGGCGGCACGCGATGGCGGGTCGGGCTGGCCACGCCGCGCGGCTCCCACCCCTCGGGCGCGACCCGCGCGTTCCTCGACCTGCTGCGCGAGGAGCACCCGATTGATGACTCCCACGCGTGAATCCCACTCTTCTCACATGTTGGACATGTGTGAGCCCGGTGCGGCATGGTGGCGGGAGCGGAGCCCGCCGGCTCCGGCCAACAGCCACGTCTTGGGAGCCCAGATGTCTCAGCGGGTACAGGGTGTGATCTCCCGTGCCAAGGGAGCACCCGTCGAACTGACCACGATCGTCGTCCCCGATCCGGGCCCCGGGGAGGCAGTGGTCCGGGTCCAGGCGTGCGGGGTGTGCCACACCGACCTGCACTACCGCGAGGGCGGCATCAACGACGAGTACCCGTTCCTGCTCGGCCACGAGGCCGCGGGCGTGGTGGAGTCCGTCGGCGAGGGCGTCGTCAACGTCCGGCCCGGCGACTACGTCGTCCTGAACTGGCGCGCGGTGTGCGGTGAGTGCCGCGCCTGTCGGCGCGGCCGCCCCCAGTACTGCTTCGACACCCACAACGCCACCCAGAGGATGACCCTGGAGGACGGCACCGAGCTCTCCCCCGCCCTGGGCATCGGCGCCTTCGCCGAGAAGACCCTCGTCGCCGCGGGCCAGTGCACCAAGGTCGACCCGGAGGCCTCACCGGCCGCCGCCGGGCTGCTCGGCTGCGGGGTCATGGCCGGGATCGGCGCCGCCGTCAACACCGGCGGGGTGACCCGCGGCGACTCCGTCGCGGTCATCGGCTGCGGCGGCGTGGGCTGCGCGGCCGTCGCCGGGGCCCGCCTCGCGGGGGCGAACCGGATCATCGCCGTGGACCTGGAGGACCGCAAGCTCGAGCAGGCGCGCGGTTTCGGCGCCACCCACACGGTCAACGCCTCCGCCGCCGACCCTGTCGAGGCGATCCGCGAGCTGACCGGCGGCTTCGGCGCGGACGTGGTCATCGACGCGGTCGGGCTGCCCTCCACCTACGAGCAGGCGTTCTACGCCCGCGACCTGGCGGGCACCGTGGTCCTGGTGGGCGTGCCCACGCCGGAGATGCGCCTGGAGCTGCCGCTGCTGGACGTGTTCGGGCGCGGGGGCGCGCTGAAGTCGTCCTGGTACGGCGACTGCCTCCCCTCGCGGGACTTCCCCATGCTCGTCGACCTCCACCTCCAGGGCCGCCTGGACCTGGGCGCCTTCGTCAGCGAGGAGATCGGCCTGGGCGACATCGAGGAGGCCTTCGTCCGCATGGAGCGCGGCGACGTCCTGCGTTCGGTGGTGCGGCTGTGAGCGGCGCGCGCGTGGAACTCCTGACCACCTCCGGTGTGTTCGCCCTGGACGGCGGCGAGTGGGAGGTCGACAACAACGTCTGGCTGGTCGGTGACGACGAGGAGGTCGTGGTCGTCGACGCGGCCCACGACGCCGACGCGATCCTGGCTGCGGTCGGCGGTCGCAGGGTCGTGGCCGTGGTGTGCACGCACGCGCACAACGACCACGTCAACGCCGCCCCGGCGGTGGCCGACGCCGTCGGCGCCCCGATCCTGCTGCACCCCGACGACCGGGTGCTGTGGGACACGACCCACCCGGACCGCGCCCCCGACGGGGAACTGGCCGACGGGCAGACGGTCGCGGTGGCCGGGACCGGGCTGCGCGTGCTGCACACCCCGGGCCACGCCCCGGGGGCGGTGTGCCTGTACGCGCCGGAGCTGGGGACGCTCTTCAGCGGGGACACTCTCTTCCGGGGCGGGCCGGGGGCGACGGGGCGGTCCTACTCGGACTTCCCGACGATCGTGGGGTCCATCCGCGACCGGCTGCTGACGCTGCCCCCGGACACGGTGGTGCGCACCGGGCACGGTGACTCGACGACGGTCGGCGAAGAGGCGCCCCACCTCCAGGAGTGGATCGACCGGGGCCACTGACGGTGCGGAGGGGTTCGCGGCCCCGCCCCTGCGGCGGGGCCGTCCCCCTCACCGGTCGAGGACCATCTCCCCGACCACCTGTCCGCCCATCACCCGTCCGGTGGGCCGGAACCCCGCACCCAGGTAGAAGCCCTCGGCTCCGCCCCCGCCCGGCACCCACATCACCGTGAGCCTCCGGTTCCCCCGCACGCGCGCCTCGGCGGCGACGGCCCCGACCGCGAACCGCCCGTACCCCCTCCCCTGCGCGTCCCCGGCGATGTTGAGCCGCCAGATGCCGCAGCGGAAGTCCGGCTCCTCCTCGTCGGGGGCGAAGTTGGCCACGACGAAGCCGACGGCCTCGTCCCCGTCCATGACGAGGCGGGGCCAGGCCGTGGCGCGGGAGGCATAGGCCTCGGCCAGGGAGCGCTCCACGGGGGCCACGAAGGCGTTCTGGTCCTCGCGGACCTTCACCCCGAGGGCGGCGTCGACGTTCGCGGGGGTGATCTCCGCGAGGCGGAGCGAGGGGGCAGGAGTGGTCGTGGCAGGCACCCTAGGGGGCGGCTGCGCCCGGACACCACGGATTTTCCGGGCGGGCGCCTCCCGCCCGCCGCCCCGGACCGCGGGGCCCGGCGGCCGGGCTCCCTCCCGGGCTCCCGGGACAGCCCGGGTCGTTGGGCCGTCAGTCCACCTGGACCACCAGTGGGCCCTCCGTCGACAACGTGTCCGTCACCTCGACCTCGGTGATCTCGGTTCCCTCCGGCACGTCCACCGCAGCGGTCCCGGAGACCTCGTTGCCCGGGTTGATCTGCTCCAGGAACAGGGAATCGGCTGTCAGGGACCCGCTCGACGAGAGGACCGGGATCCCCGGGCGACCGCGCCGCCCCGGAGTCCTCCTCCGGGGCGGCGCCGGTGCGGGCGGGCTCAGCCCTCCTGGGCGAGCGAGCTCCAGTAGAGGGCCTGGGCGACCTGCCCGAAGAGGCCCTTGGGGTGGTTGCGGAACAGCGGCTCGGTGCCGAACAGCACCACGGACGCGCCCCGCTCCGCGACACCGCTGACCACGGAGGCCCGTCCGGCGGCGGCGTCCTGGCCGCCCTCCCCGTTCGCGTCGGCACGCCAGTGCCCGGCCACGAGCGGCCCCTCGGCGGCGTAGGACTGCTCGACGGACACGTCCTCGCCCAGGTCGGTGAACCACCCGGGCGAGTACACGAACGAGTGCCCGCCCGTCCCTGCCAGCACCCCGTCCCCTGCGGTCACGGCCACCACGCCGTTGGCGTCCGGGCGTCCCGCATGCCTGACCACGTCCAACAGACCGGCCTGGCCGTTGAAGCGGGCGCCCGTCGGGCCCCTTCCCACCACGCCGCCGTGTTCCAGGAACGCGTCCAGGTCCGCGCGGGCCTCCGCGTCGAGGTCGGCGTGGACCAGCCCGCTCGACACGTAGAGCACGTCCACCCCGGTCCAGTCGAACCCGTCGTTGAGCACGCGCGTGGACACCGGTTCGACGTCGAACCCCATCCGGTCGAGGGTGAACAGCTCGTCGGCGGCGCCCGCCACGGCGACGGTCGGCGCCGACAGCGCCTCGCCCCCGCCGTCCTCCACCCCGGCGAAGACCGCCCCGTGACGGTCGGAGACACGCTCGACGGCGCCGGCGGCCGACGCGGGGACGAGCACACTGCCCCGCCCGCTCCACGCCACCTCGACGCCGTCGGCGAGCAGGGCGTTGAGGGCCGCGACCTGGGCCCCGTCGTCCAGTGCCAGCTCCCAGCCGTGCCCGCCCGCCTCGTCCACCCGCCCGGAGGGGGCGGCCGCCGCCACGGGCGCGGTGTCGGCCCCGACCTCGGTGTGGAGGGCGTCGACCCGCGCCCCCCACAGCAGCCCGTGGCTCCATCCGGAGATGTCGTACATCGCGCCGATGTCCTCGCTGATGTCCCGCCCGTCCTCCAGGAGGACGTTGGCCATGCCGCGCTTGGGCTGGTGCATGTCCACCACGTACGTCCCGGCGTCGTAGGAGGTCCCGCCCGCCTCGAAGCCCTCGTTCGCGCGTTCGACGACCACGTCGTTGGCGACGAGCAGGTCCACGAGGCGGGCGGCGGCCGGACCCTCCGCGGGGATCGCGTAGGCGCGCGGGAACTCGGTGGTCCACACGTCCTCCGGGTCGAACCCGGGCACCCACCCCTGCGGGGGCACGACCTGCTCCTCACCGGCCGCGCCCCGGCGGAACACCTCGATCTGGTCGCCGACGAGCTCGTCGCGGTTCTCCCCGACGTAGGCCAGCGTCGCCCCGATGGTGGCGGCGGAGACGTCGGTGTTGATCGCCGAGCGGCGCCGCAGCTCCTCCTCGTCCAGGTCGTCGTAGGCGGCGTTGTTGACGCGCATCGGGAACTCGACCGTGGCGGAGGAGACCGCTCCCTGGTAGGGCGCGTACATGGGGGTGAAGATCGGCGGCCAGTCGTCCCAGCCGTCCTCCCAGTCGCGGAAGGGGATCTGCGGGGGCTCCACCCCGTCGTCCTCGGGCGTGTACCCGAGGTCGAGGACGGCCTCCTCCATGTTCTCCGCGTTCGCGTACGTGTGCTCGATGTAGAGGTCGTACTCGTAGTTCTGGCCGTGCGGGGGCGTCCCCGGCTCGATGAGCGTGCCGTTGACGTACCCGTGCTGGTCGAGCAGGACCAGGGGCTGGGTGTCGATCACGACCTGGCGCACCGCCGCCGTCTCGGGCTGGGAGACGGTGACGAAGTCGCGGTTGAGGTCGAAGCCGCGGCTGTTGGCGCGCTGTCCCGCCACGCGGCCGTCCGGGTTGGCGGTCAGCACGAAGTACAGCCGCGTGCTCTCCAGCAGCTCCTCCGTCGCCTCGTCCGTGCCGGTGGCGAGCTCCTCGATGACCCGCAGCGACGCGTCCGTGCCCTCCCACTCGTTGCCGTGGATGTTGGCGTTGACGAGCACGGGGGCCTTGTAGCGGTCGGGCAGGGTCCTGTCCCGGGCGGCCCGCGCGGGGTCCTGTGAGATCAGCTCGCGCATCCGTCTCTGATGGTCGGCCTCGGCCCGGTTCTCGGGTTCGGTGACGGTGACCAGGTACATGTCGCGGCCCTGCACAGAGGTGCCGACGACCTCCGCGCTCACCCGGTCGGAGGCTTCCTGGAGTTCGTTGAGGGCGGGCGCGATGCCGTGGTAGGGCATGAGGCCGAGCCTGACCGAGTGGTCGTCGGGGTCCTCCGGCGGCTCAGGGAGTGCGGTCCGCCTGGGGTAGGGGGCGTCCGGGTCCACCCCGGCGGCGGCCGGCGGAGCGGCGAACGCGTGCGGGGCGGCGCCGGCCAGGGCCTCCGCCCCGGCGGCCCGGTCGTTGCGCTCGGAGCCGTTGGCGGCCTCCCCGCGCGGGACGGGGTCGGCGGACGCCGCGCCGGGGGTGGCGAGCAGGCCCGCCGCGACGACGGCGGCCAGTGTGCCGGAGAGGGCGGACAGGGGGCGGGGGCGGGGGCGCGGCTGAGGGGGCTGGTGCACGGGGCTCCTCCTGGGGGTCCCCACCGTTCCTACCGACACGGCCGGTGCCGGACAAGACCGTCATAAGGGAAATTCCTGTTTCGCTCGGCGGCGCGCGTGCTCCCCGGCCCTCCCGACCGGCCGGGCACGGCCCCGGCGGCGGCACACGGGCGCGCAAACCCGACCGGGCGCCGGGAGCAGGCGTCCGGGCTCACGCGGGCACACGTCCGGCCCTGCGGGTTCGCCGTCGAGGAGCCCGGCCCACGCGCCCCGGGCTCCCCTCGCCCGGCGCCGACGCCACCCTGGTCCGCCTGTCCCCGCCTACTCGACGACGCCGGAGAAGAACACGACCTCGTGCGCGAGCTCCGCGTCGCCGGGTCTGGAGAGGCCCAGCAGGAGCTGGAGTCCGTACTCCTCGGCGGGCATCTCGCAGGCGGGCTCCAGGACGCCGGCGGCGCCTGGCTGGATCGTGCCTGGCCGCTCGTGTGCGTCCCCGTCGAACGCCTCGTCGTCGCCTTCGACGCCGCCGGTGCAGAACCAGTCGATGCGGTCGATCCGCACCGGGACGTCACTGTCGTTGGTGAGGGCGACGGTGAACGTGACCCTGTCCCGACCGCCGCTGTCTCCGAGGGCGTCCTCGTCGGGCCGCTCGACGTCGGACAGCCCCACGGACAGGCCGTCGTCCCAGGTGTGGGTGTCCCCGATCTCGAGGAGGACCGGCATCGCCTCCCCCGGGGCGGGCAGGTCGGGCTCCACCTCCGCCATGGACTCGAAGGAGTACTCCACCGGGGCATCCTCGGCGCAGGCGCTGAGGCCGGGGGCGAGCAGGACGGCGGCCGCGGAAGCGGCGAGGGCGGTGGGGCGCACCGGGGCTCCTGGGGGGCGTCGGCTCACGACACGACGATCGGGGTCGGGAGCGCGACCGTAGCAAACCCCTGGAGACATCGGTGTGCAGAACGGTGGGAAACGGTCCAGGGATCCCTGGACCGGGGCCGCGCACGACGGGATCCGCGAGCCCCCCGGCGTGGGTGGAGTTCCCCTTGCCGCACCACAGGCCGTGCCCCGCGCCGCCGACGGCGGCCCCGACCCGTGGAAGGGCCCGCGCCGGGACCGGCGAGAGGGCTCCGGCCGCGCGCTGCCCCGGAGGCCTCCGCCGGGTCGGCCGCCACGCCCCTGATCACGGCTCACCGGCCCGCGCCGCGGCCCGCATGGCCGCCGTCACAGTCCTCCGCAACCCCGCCCCGCACAGGGGTTCTCGCGACGTAACGCGGATCACGCGGATCGCCGGGTAAAGCCGGGATTGCCGAGCGCAGGTCGTGTGTTGGTGCCGGGAGTATCCCCACGTGGGACTTTCTTGACGGTGCCCCGCCCGAAGGCGGTTCACGGCGCCCGAGCACCTTCCCGGTTCTCCCTGTCCTTGACCTTTCCTGTGCTGGAGCCCCTGTGACCCTTCTTTCCGTGCGCCCGAAGCACCGCGCCCCGGAGACCGCCGCGACCGACGAGGCGACCCCGGTCGTCCGCGCCGACGCGACCGACGTCCGGGACGCCGCCCCTCGCGGCGGGGACCGGAGCACGCGCCGTCGCACGCTGCTGCTCGTGCTCGTCCTGGGCGTGCTGTCCGCCCTCGGCCCGCTGGCCACCGACCTGTACCTGCCCGCCCTGCCCCAGATCTCCGCCGACCTCGGCGCCAGCGAGTCGAGCGTCAAGCTCACCCTGACGTCGGTGATGGCCGGTCTCGCCCTGGGACAGCTGGTCATCGGACCACTCAGCGACCGGTGGGGGCGCCGCCTTCCGCTCCTCGCGGGGATCGGCGTGTTCACCGCCACGACGCTCGCCATCGCGATGGTGTCGAGCGTGGAGGCGTTCAGCGCGCTGCGCTTCCTCCAGGGGCTGTCCGCCGCCGCCGGACTGGTGGTCTCGCGGGCGATCGTGCGCGACGTGTTCGACGGCGACGCCGCCGCCACCTTCTTCTCACGGCTCGTGCTGCTCGCCGGGCTGGCGCCGATGCTCGGCCCGGTCCTGGGCGGCCAGCTCCTCTTCTTCGGTCCCTGGCAGCTGCTCTTCGCCGTGCTGGGCGCCGCGGGCCTGCTGACCTTCGGCCTGGTCCTGTTCGGCCTGCCCGAGAGCCTGCCGCGCGAGGAGCGCCAGCGGGTCAGCCCGCGCGCGCAGATGCGCGTGTTCGGCAGCCTGCTGCGCGACATCCGCTTCACGGGGCCCACGCTCACGCTCGCGCTGAGCTTCGGCATGAGCTTCACCTACATCTCGACGTTCTCGTTCGTGTCGCAGTCGCGGTTCGGTGCGAACGCCCAGGAGTTCAGCCTGGTGTTCGCGGTGACCACCCTCGGGATGATCCTCGGCAACCAGCTCAACGCGTTCCTCATCCCCCGGGTGGAGATCCACCGCCGGCTGATCCTCGGCCTGGTCGGGTCGATCCTGTCGGTGGCGGGCCTGGCGCTGCTGGACACCGCGGGCCTCGCCGACCTGGTGACGGTGACCGCCGCCCTGTTCGTGATGATGGTGTTCACCGGCCTGGTGTCGCCGAACGCGACCGCGCTCGCCCTGAACGGGCAGCCGCCCCAGGTCGCCGGAAGCGGCTCGGCCCTGCTGGGCTCGCTCCAGTTCGCGATCGGGTCCGGCCTGGCCGCCACCGCCGGGCTGTTCGGCCCGGTGACGCTGTCCAGCATGACGGTGGTCATGTTCGCCACCGCCGTCGGCGCGGCCGTGGTCTTCGCCGGGTTCGCGCTGCGCGTCCGGCGCACCGCGCCCGCGGCGGCGTGAGTGTCGGCACCGCCCATTACCCTGGTCTGTTCACGCCAGAGAGCCCAGAGGAGTGTGTCGTGTTCGCTTTTCCGGATCCCAAGGCCGAGTCCCTGACGAGCGGACCCCCCGGCGTGTGGTCGGAGGTTCTCCCCCACCTGGTGGAGACGGCCGGGACGTACTGGCTGACCGTGTCCCGCGCGGAGGGCCCTCCGCACACGCGGCCGCTGCTGGCGGTGTGGGTGGACGGCCAGCCCTGCTTCGCCTCGGGGCAGTCCTCGGCCAAGTCCCGCCTGATGGCGTCCTCGCCCGATGTGAGCCTGGCGTTCGGCACGGGCCGGATGGACGTGGTGGTGGAGGGGACCGTCGAGGCGGTGCTGGACGCCGAGCGCCTGGACAGGGTCGCCGCGGCGTACGCCGAGCGCTACGGGTGGGCCCCGGCCCCCGGGAACGGCGAGCTGACCGGCCCCGAGGGAGCGCCGACCGCGGGTCCGCCGCCCTACCGGGTCTTCACCGTCACGCCGTCGACGGTGTTCGCGTTCCCCGCCGACGAACTGCCGCACGGTCCCACCCGGTGGCGCTTCGACGTGTGGCCCTGAGCCGGTCGCCGGGCGGCGCGGCGCCGCCCGGCGGGCGAAGCAGGTGAGACGCCCCTCCTCGCGGGTAGGTCCCTGGCGAAGCAACGCCGCCTCGTCAGCTCACCCCCCTTGGAGGCAGAGAGTGCGCGTGAAGATCGTTCTTTCGACGCTGGTCGTCCTGTGGCTTCTCATCGGCCTGATCGCCGCGTTCCAGCGCGGCCTGTTCGGCGCGGACGAGGCCTCGTGCTCGAACCTCGGGCACACCGTGGGCACGGTCTTCGTCGGCCCCCTGAACTACGTGGGGGTCAACCCGACCATCGAATGCCCGGAGCTTCCCGAACCCTCCGAATGACCCCTGGTCCGCTGCGCCCCGCCCGCCACCGGCGAGCGGGGCGCAGCTGTGCGCGGACGCCCCGTGTCCCGGCGCGCGGAGCGCACGACCGGCGCCGCGACGCCGCGGGCGCGACCGGGGTCGTGCGGGAGGGGCGCGGGGGTCTTGCCGTCCGGTCGGCGGGGCCGCACAATCCCTTCCATGCGGACCTCCGAACGGTCGGACACCGACCGGCTCCTGGCCAGGCTGGACCGGTTCGACCTGACGCCCGGGGCGGTGCGGCTGCGCTCGCGCGCGCGGGAACTCCTCCGCGCGGGGCCGGGGGACACGGTCGTGGACGTGGGCTGCGGGACGGGACGCGCGGCGGCGGAGATCGCCGCCGAGGGGCCGCGCGTGGTCGGTGTGGACCTCGACCCGCGCATGCTCGGCGCCGCCCGCGGGCGCCATCCCGGACCGGGGTTCCTGCGCGGCGACGCCTACGCGCTCCCCCTGCCCGACGGCCGCGTCCAGGGGTACAGGGCGGAGAAGGTCTACCACTCCCTCGGTGATCCCGCGCGCGCCCTGGCCGAGGCCCGGAGGGTCCTGGCCCCCGGGGGCCGCGTCGTGCTGCTCGGCCAGGACTGGGAGGCGTACGCCGTGGACTCGGCCGACCCGGTGCTGACGCGCGCGATCGTCTCCTCGTACGCCGACGGCATGCCCGACCCCCGCGCGCCCCGGCGCCAGCGCGCCCTGCTGCTGGAGGCGGGCTTCGGGGACGTGGAGGTGGAGGGCAGCGTGCTCCTGTTCACCGACGCCGGTGTCCTGCCCATGCTCACCGGCCTGGCCTCGGCGGCCGTGGCGGCGGGAGCGGTCCCCGGGGACCGGGCGGCCGCGTGGGCGGACGAGCAGCGCGAGCGCGCCGGGACGGGGCGGCTGTTCGTCGCCATCCCGTTCTTCCTGGTCTGCGCCCGGCGCTAGGTGTACCGGAGGTTGGTGACACCCGCCCCGGCCGACAGAGGCGAAGAGGGCCTCGGTACCGGTGTGGATCGCGCCATCCACCCCGACCACCGGAAGGCTCTCGACGCCCCACACCGCCAACGCCCGGCGCCGGGCCGCCGCGTGGTCGACGACGGCCGTCCGGGCGCCACCGGGCCGAACGTCGCACACCGTCCCCTGTGGGGCCTCCGGACGGCCGTCCGCCCGGAGGCCCGCGAGGACGCTCCCCGGCGGAGCGGGAGCCCGGACCGGCCGCACCCGGTGGGTGCGGAGCTCGGGGCGGGGCCCGGCGCCCCGGGGCCCGACGCCCCGGGGCCCGACGGCGCAGGGGAGCCGGGGCGGTCAGCCGCGCCGAGGCTTCCGGACCACCGCGCGCACCCCGCGGGGCTGGAGCGCCAGGGCCGGGCGCGGCCGCACCGCCTCCGGCGCGACGGGTTCCAGGCGCACGCGGGCGCACAGCTCCCCGGCGATCACCTCCACCTCGCGCAGGGCCATCGACGCCCCGATGCAGCCGCGCGGCCCCGCCCCGAAGGGGAAGTAGGCGTAGCGGTGGGAGGGCCCGCCCGCGAGCCAGCGCTCGGGTCGGAATTCGCCGGCCCGGGGGAACCACCGCTCGTCCCTGTGGGTCACCCACGGGCTGAGCCCGAGGACGGTCCCGGCGGGGAGGGTGTGGCCGCCCGCCTCGAACGGCCGCACGGTCTCCCGGCTGATGACCCACGCCGGCGGGTAGAGGCGCACGGCCTCCTTGGCGGCGGCCCGGGCGAACCCCTCCTCGCCCATCCGGTCGTTCGCCTCCGGGTGCGCCCCCAGGAGGTGGAGGAGCCAGGTCAGCGCGTCCGCGGTGGTCTCGTAGCCCGACATCAGCAGGGTGGCCAGCTCGTCGCGGACCTCCTCGAAGGACGGGTCGTCGGCGAGGAGGGCGTCCAGGGCCGTCCCGGCGCCGTCGTCGCGGTGTTCGCGGATCATCACCGCGAGCGCGTCGTCCAGGTCGCGCAGGGACCTCCGCAGGTCGCGGTTGACGCGGGTCGGCAGCCAGGCGGGCAGGCGCGGGGACGACGTGAGCCGCATGATGGCGGCCACGGCGCCGGCCAGGGCCTCGCCGTGCTCCCCGGGTTCGCGGCCCGCGATGTGGGTGGCGCCCACCAGCATGGCCAGCCGGGACATCTCGTGGTGCACGTCGACGGTCTGCCCGTCCGTCCACGATCCGACCGTGCGGGCGACGCCCTCCCGCGCGGCCTCCTCCAGGTGTGCGAGGCGTTCGCTGCGGAAGGCGGGACGGAGCCGGGCGCGCTTGCGCTCCCAGTCCGCCCCCTCGCTGTTCATCATGGCGCGGGGGAAGCCGGTGGGCCCCCGCCGGGTGCCTTCGCTGATCTTGACGACGTTCTCGCCCCGGTCGACCAGGACGCGGCCGATGTCCTCGGGGTGGGCCAGGAGCACGTTGGAGGAGCTCAGGGAGACGACGTCGCCGAACTCGCGCACCGCCCCGGTGAGGAAGCCGAGCGGGTCCAGGGCGTAGTCGGCGGCGTTGGCCGTGCCGCGCCCTCCCCCGGGTCCCGGAGGGGCTGTGTGGGTGACCGTCATCGGGACCGTCCTGGGAAGGCGGTGGGCCCGTGCCCCGGAGGATCGGCACGGGCCCTGGGAGCGGCGGGGGGTCGGGACGCCGGGGCCGTGTCCGCCGGACCGCGGTCCGGGGTCGGTGCCCGCGGCGTCCCGGAGGCTCCGGGACCCGCGCTTGGGGGGTCCGCGGGTGTGTCGGGGGCCGGGCGGACCGGGGCGCGGGTCCGGGGAGGCGGCGGCCTAGTAGTAGATGTAGGGACGGGTCAGGCGCTCGCTGTCGACGATGCCCAGCCTGGCGGCGATGCGGTAGGCGACTTTCCTCATCGGTTCGTTCCCTCCTGCGGGGTTTCCCGGTGGCTCCGGGCGACCAGCTGAACACTACGCGGGCCCCCGGCGGCCGAGGCAGTGGCGGAGAGGTGAGCGATCACAGGTGCGGAGGTAAGCCGGGGGTGGCGGCGCGGACAGGCCCGCCTCGGGGCCGCACGGCGCCCCCGCCGATGCGTCGGCGAGGACCGGGTGCGCGGGCGGGCCGGTGCGGCGCCGCGCGTCCGCCCGCCCGTGGTACCCGGTACGTTGCGGCCCCCGGTTTGACGCGGGTGGCGGTGGCTGCCGTAGCGTACGACCGTACGCGGACCGCTCCTCACCGCGGGGCGGGGCGCGTCCCCGTCACGAGGGTGTCGGAGGGGCCCGTGTTCGCGGGGGAATCCCACGAGCCGCGCCCATGGGAGCGTTCCCATGGCTGTCCGTGACAGCCTCCCGCCACGCCGACCCGCACCCTCGACCAGACCGCGCCCAGCCGACGCCGCAGGAGAGAACCCCGTTGAACGCACCCCTTCCCTACCTCGACCCCGCGCTGGGCCACGCCGAGCGGGTCGCCGACCTCCTGGGACGCATGACGCTGCCCGAGAAGGTCGGCCAGATGCTGCAGCTCGACGCCAAGGACGGGGTCCGCCCGCTCATCGAGGACATGCACGCGGGCTCGATCCTGCACACCTCCCCCGAGCGTGTCCTGGAAGCGGCGGCCCTGACCGGGCGGACGCGGCTGCGCATCCCCCTCCTCGTCGCCGAGGACTGCATCCACGGGCACTCCTTCTGGGAGGGGGCCACGATCTTCCCGACCCAGCTCGGCATGGCGGCGACCTGGGACGCCGGGCTCGTCGAGAGGGTTGCCCGCACCACGGCCGTCGAGGTCGCCGCGACCGGCGTCCACTGGACGTTCTCCCCGGTGCTGTGCATCGCCCGCGACCTGCGCTGGGGACGCGTCGGCGAGACCTTCGGCGAGGACCCCTTCCTCATCGGCGAGATGGCCTCGGCGATGGTCAGGGGCTACCAGGGCGAGGGGCTGGAGGACCCGACGGCGATCCTGGCGTGCGCCAAGCACTTCGCCGGCTACTCCGAGACGCAGGGCGGACGCGACGCCAGCGAGGCGGACATCTCGCGGCGCAAGCTGCGCTCGTGGTTCCTGCCCCCGTTCGAGAGGGTCGCCCGCGAGGGCTGCCGCACCTTCATGCTCGGCTACCAGTCCATGGACGGCGTGCCGATCACGGTCAACGACTGGCTGCTCGACGAGGTCCTGCGCGGCGAGTGGGGGTACACCGGCACGCTCGTGACCGACTGGGACAACGTGGGCCGCATGGTGTGGGAGCAGCGCGTGTACGCCGACCACGCCCAGGCCGCGGCGGCCGCGGTCCGCGCGGGCAACGACATGGTGATGACCACGCCGCAGTTCTTCGAGGGCGCCCAGGAGGCGGTCGCGCGGGGCATGCTGGCCGAGGCGGAGATCGACGCCGCCGTCGGCCGCATCCTCACGCTCAAGTTCGAGCTCGGGCTGTTCGAGGACCCGCGCCACCCCAGTCCGGAGCGCCAGGCCGCGGTCATCGGCGCACGGGAGCACACCGACCTGAACCTGGAGGTCGCCCGCCGCTCCCTGGTCCTGCTGGCCAACGACGGCACCCTGCCCCTGGACGGGGGGTTCCGCGCCGACGCCTCCGGGCGGGCCGACGCCGCCGCGGACGCCCCGGCGCGCACCGTCGCCGTGGTGGGGCCCAACGCCGACGACCCCCACACCCAGCTCGGCGACTGGGCCGGCGCGTCGGGCCAGGTGGACTGGCTTCCGGACGGCCACCCGCGCGGGATGGTCCGGACCGTCCTGGACGGCGTGCGCGACCACTTCCCGCAGGGGTGGAAGGTGCGGCACGCCCGCGGCGCGGACATCCTCCGCCTCGCCCCGGACCCGGAGGGGGAGTTCTTCCCCGACGGCCAGCCGCGCCCCCGCGTCGTGGTCCCCGCCGAACCCGACGGGCGGATGATCGGGGAGGCGGTGGCGGCGGCCGAGGACGCCGACGTCGTCGTCGCCGTGGTCGGCGACCGGATCGAGCTCGTGGGCGAGGGCAGGTCGACCGCGACCCTCGAACTCGTGGGCGGGCAGGTCGCGCTCCTGGACGCCCTCGCCGCGACCGGGACCCCGATGGTCGTCGTGGTGGTCGCCTCCAAGCCGCTGGTGCTGCCGGACTCCGCGCTGGACGCCGCCGCGCTCGTGTACGCGGCCAACCCGGGCATGCTGGGCGGGCGCGCCGTCGCGGAGCTGCTGCTCGGGCTGGTGGAGCCCTCGGGCCGCCTGCCGATCTCCTTCGCGCGGCACGCCGGCCAGCAGCCGACGTTCTACAACCAGGTGCGCGGCCAGCACGGCGACCGGTACGCGGACCTCACGCAGCGCCCCGCGTTCGCGTTCGGCCAGGGGCTCTCCTACACGACCGTCGAATACGCGGACCTGCGGATCCCCCGCCCCGGTGTCGGGCCCGGGGACATCGTCCGCGCCCGGGTCACGGTGGCCAACACGGGCGCCAGGCCCGCGCTGGAGACCGTCCAGGCCTACGTCTGCGACACGGTCGCGTCGGTGACGTGGGCGGAGAAGGAGCTCAAGGCGTACCGGCAGGTGCGTCTGGAGCCGGGCGAGTCCCGTGTCGTCGAGATCGAGGTGCCGGTGGCCGACTGCACGATCGTGGACGCCTCGGGCACGCGCGTGGTCGAACCGGGCGGGTTCGAGCTCCTCGTGGGCCCGTCGTCGCGGGAGGAGGACCTGCTCCGCGCGGGCTTCACCGTGGAGGCCTGACGCCGGGCGGGGGCTGGGCGCCGGTCCCGTGCCAGCCCGGCGGGGCCGCGGCGCCGGTCCGCCGACGGTGGGTCCCTCCGGGTGTGCGCGGCGCTCGGAGGGCCGGGCGCCGCGCCTGCGCGGCGGGGCCGGACGGCGGCGGGGGGTTCAGGATCGGTGCGGTGCTGCCGGACGGGAACAGGACGGGGGAGGCTCCGTGATCCGGGTGGTCGTGGTCGACGACGAGCCGATGGTGTGCGCGCACCTGCGCACGATCCTCGGCTCGGCGGACGACATCGAGGTGGTGGGCCAGGCCGGGGACGGTGCGGAGGCGGTCGAGGCCGTGGTCCGCCTGCGGCCCCGGGTCGTGCTGATGGACCTGCGCATGCCGGGGGTCGACGGCATCGCCGCCATCAGGCGCGTCAACGCGCTGGCGGACCCGCCGGTCGTCGTGGCGCTCACCACGTTCGACGACGACGCGCACGTGGTGCGCGCGCTCAGCGCCGGCGCGATCGGGTTCCTGGTCAAGACCACGCCCGCGGAGGACCTGGTCAACCTCGTGCGGGTGGCCGCCGACGGGCACACGGTGATGTCGCCCGTCGCGGCCCGCCGCCTGCTGGGCGCCTCGGCCGGCGACCGCGTCCGCGCGGAGGACGCGCGCGCACGCGTGCGGGGTCTGAGCGTACGGGAGCGCGAACTCCTGGGCTGTCTGGGCGAGGGCATGTCCAACGCCTCGATCGCCGCCCGCCTGTTCCTGCCGAGTCGACCGTGAAGAGCTACGTGTCGCGCATGCTCGCCAAGCTCGACTGCGAGAACCGCACGCAGGCCGGCCTGCTCGCCCACGAGGCGGGCCTCGCGGCCCCTCCCCCGCCGTGAGGTCGCCAGGGCCGCCGGTTCCGAGCCGCGCGGGCCTGACGCCGGGTGGGGGCGGGGCCTCGGCTCCCGCCCGGGGTCGAGGCCCCCGCGCCCGGTCCTCGCGGAGCGGGCGCGGCGGGCGCGGTCCCGTGTCAGCGGTCGACCGGCAGGTCCTCCGCGCCGGTGGCCCATCCGGTGTTCGGCTGTGCGCCCAGGACGTGGGTGAGGGTCCCTCCCCCGGTGGTGAAGTCCTCCGGGAGCCACGAGCGCCCGTACGGCTCGCCGTCCAGGCGCACCGAGTCGATGTAGACCGCGTCCGGACCGGCGTTGCGGGCGACGACGGTGATGGGCGGGCGCCCCCGCGGAGCGATCCGCGCGTACGGGAACACGGGGCTGGACAGCAGCAGTTCGCCGCGTCCGGGCGCCTGCGGGAAGAGCCCCAGGCTCGCGAAGACGTACCAGGCGGACATGGTCCCGAGGTCGTCGTTGCCCGGGAGCCCGCTCGGCCCCGTCCCGTACTGGGAGGCGGCGATCTCGCGCACCGTCTCCTGGGTCTTCCACGGTTGGCCGAGCGCGTTGTACAGCCAGGGGGCGTGGATGCCGGGCTCGTTCGTGGGGTCGTAGCGGAGGGGGTCGCCGCCGCCCACCGACCACTCGCCGCCGGGGGTGCGGAAGAACCCGTCCAGGCGTGCGGCGGCGGCCCCGCGCCCGCCCATCGCCTCGGCCAGGCCGCCGACGTCGTGCGGCACCATCCAGGTGTAGGTGGCGCTCGTGCCCTGGGCGAAGCCGGTGTCCCGGGCGGGGTCGAACGGGGTCACCCACGAGCCGTCGGCGTCGCGCGCCTGGACGTACCCGGCGCCGGGGGTCGCGTCGGGGTTGAACACGTTGCGCCAGTATCCGCCGCGCTCGGCGAAGGCGGCGGCGTCGGACCCGCGTCCGAGCCGGGCCGCCCACTGGCCCAGGGAGTGGTCGGCGACGGAGGCCTCCAGGGTCTCGGCCGCCCCGCCCCAGCAGTGGCAGTCGTCCTGGGGCGCGTAGTGGAGTTCGAGGTAGCGCTCCAGGTGCGGCCGCTGGCCCTCGCACTGGCCGGGGCACCCGGCGTCGGACAGCCCGTCGGGGTGCGGCTCGGTGGCCTGCGCACGCAGCGAGTCGTAGGCGGCCCGGGTGTCGAAGCCGTCCACGCCCATGGCGGCGAACGTGGCCAGGGTCGCGGCGGAGGGGTCGCCCGTCATCACGTGGGTGGGCCCGTTGATGTGGACCCAGCGGTCCCACACCCCTCCGTTCTGCTCGGAGAAGTTCAGGAGGGACTGGGCGAAGTCGCCGGCCACCTCCGGTTCCAGGAGCGCCAGCAGCTGGATCTGCGCACGGTACTGGTCCCAGCCGGAGAAGTTCGTGTACTGGGCGCCCTGGTCGCCGGTGATGCGGTGGGGTTCGCCGTCCATGCCGGGGTAGCGCCCGTCGACGTCGCTGACCAGGTTGGGCTGGAGCAGGGAGTGGTAGAGGGCGGTGTAGAAGGAGGTGAGCCGGTCCTCGGTGCCGCCGCCGACGCGGACGGTGCGCAGGCGCCGGTTCCACGCCTCCTCCGCCTCCGCGGCGACCGCGTCCACGTCCGCGCCCTCCCCTGCGGGGATCTCGGCGGCCAGGTTCTCCTCGGCCCCGTGCGCGTCCACGTAGGAGACGCCCACGCGCACGCCCACGGTCGCGCCCTCCTCGAAACCGACGTAGCCGCCGGAACCGGCGCCCCGGCGGGCGGCCCTGTCGTAGCCCTCCCCGCCCGACGCGGTCGTGGCGCCCTCCCGGAGTTCGCCGTCCTCCCAGGTGCCGACCTCGGTGAACGGGGTGTCGAAGTGCGCGGTGAAGTGCAGGCGGTAGTACGACCTGCGGTTGTTCTCCCCGCCGTTGGCCCGCTGCCCGCAGAAGGCGCCCGTCAGCACGGAGCCGGACACCGTGCGCGCCTCCTCGTCGATGCTGATCTCGGCGTCCTCGCTGCCGTTGAGCGAGTTGGAGGTGCGGAAGAGCAGGTTCGCGGGGACGCCGTCGGGGAAGGCGAACTCGCCCGCGCCCGCCCGGTCGGTGACGGACAGGTCCGTGCGCACCCCGTTCTCCAGGGTGACGGTGTAGCGGCCCGGGGTGGCGGACTCGTCCGCGTGGTCGAAGTCGCTCGCGTAGACCTCGTCCGCGCTGTCCGCGCTGGGCGAGGTGTCCACGGGCACGGTGACCGGCATGATCGGCACGTCCCCCGCCGCTCCGGGATGGCACCCGGCGCCGTTGACGTGCGTGAGCGCGAACCCCCGGACCCGGGTGGCGTCGTAGGCGTAGCCGTTGGCGGCCCCGGTGTCGGTCTGGTCGCCGCGGGTCGTGGTGGGGCTCCACGAGACCATGCCGAACGGCCGCACCGCGCCGGGGTAGGTGTTGCCGCCGCCGGAGGTGCCGATGAACGGGTCCACGTACCGTGCGGGCGAGCCGACGGCCGAGGGCCCGGGCGCCGGGGCGGCGGTCGCCGGGACGGGGAGGAGCAGGGCGGCGCCCACGGCCAGGGCGAGGACCGGGGCGAGCGGGCGCGGGAGGCGGCGGGCGCCGCGGGGGACGTCGGGTCCGGTGCCGCGGGTGTGTGCGGGGGAGGTCATCCTGGGCTGGATCCTTACGCGGGGGTGGCGGACGGCTCCGGTGAGTGTGCCCCACGGGGGCGCGGGAGGCCAGACCCCGTTCCGTGAGTTGGCGCGGTCTTCGCCGCCCCGTGGCCGGGGCGTCACGGACGCCTCAGGCCCGCCGCCCGCGTGTCACGCGTGCCCCGGCTCACCGGCCGCGGGGCCGCAGCCGGGGCGGGGTCCGGGGCACGTCGGGAGCCGCCGCGGCCGGGCCGGTCGGAGACCGGCGACGGGCCCGCAGGAGGGGCCTGGAGGGACGGGTCCGCGGGCCGGGCCCTGGAGGGGCGGTCCCGGGAAACGTCCGGGAGCCGTACCGCGGGGCACGGCTCCCGGGCGCCGCTCTTCCGGGGGTGGTCGGTGTCAGCGCACGTAGCGCGGGTTGCTCACACCGCTCTCGTGGTGCAGGCGGTCCAGTGCGGTCACGTAGTAGGTGCGGTCGCCCTCCGCGGCGGGCGCGGTGAAGACCGTCTCCCGGCCCTCGGCGCGGACCGTGCCGACCATGGAGCGCGGGTCCTCGATGCCGCACGCGGCCCCGTCCCTTCCGGGAGGGCCGTCGAAGGCGTAGACCGCGTAGTAGGCGGGGTCCTGGCCGCGCCCCGGCCGGATGGTCAGCTCGGTGCCGCCGTCCCCCCTCACGGCGCGGGTGACCACGGGCTCGGCCGGCGCGGCCCCTCCGAGGTCCTCCTTGACGGGTACCAGTGCGGGGTGGGCGTAGTGCTCGTCCACCACGACGTCCATGCCCGCCCGTGCGTTGGTGGCCAGCGAGGTGGCGCTGAAGTAGACGTCGCCGTGCACGCCGGGGCGGTCGCGGTTGAACTCCAGGTGCCGGGCGAGTTCGCGCGGGTCGGACCAGGCTCCCGCGTTGCCCGCCTTGTAGGCGGCCTGGCCGATGTAGAGGTGGGTGCCTGTGCCCTCCGCGACCTCCTCCCACCAGGGGACCAGCACCGCGTAGTCGGCCACCGGCAGGCCGATCTCCCAGTAGACCTGCGGGTTGATGTAGTCGAGCCACCCCTCGGTGACCCACTTGCGGCTGTCCGCGTACTGGCCGTCGTAGGACTGGGAGCCGTTGGTGTCGGAGCCGTCCGGGTCGTTGGAGGCGTTGCGCCAGATCCCGAAGGGGCTGATGCCGAACTTCACGTGGGGTTTGGCGGCGTGCACCGCCTCGCTCATGCCCTGGACCATCAGGTCGACGTTGTTGCGGCGCCAGTCCGCCACGTCGTCGAACGCGCCGCCGTGCTCGGCGAAGGTGTCCTCGTCCGGAATCGTCTGCCCCGCCACCGGGTAGGGGTAGAAGTAGTCGTCGAAGTGGACCCCGTCCAGATCGTAGTTCTCGACCGAGTGCATCATCGCCTCGATCACGAACTCGCGGGCCTCGGGGACGCCCGGGTCGTAGTAGAGCCTGCCCCCGTACTCGAAGACCCAGTCCGGGTTCTGCCGGGCGGGGTGGTCCTCGACCAGCCGCGCCGGGTCGGCGTGCATGGCGACCCGGTAGGGGTTGTACCAGGCGTGGAACTCCAGGTTGCGGGCGTGGGCCTCCTCGACGGCGAACTCCAGGGGGTCGTAGCCGGGGTCGCCGCCCTGCTCGCCGGTCAGCCACTCCGACCAGGGCTCGTACGGGGAGGGCCAGAACGCGTCGGCGGTGGGGCGGATCTGCACGAACACGGCGTTGAGGCCGTCGTCCACCGCCCGGTCGTAGAGCGCGGCGAGCTCGGCCTGCTGCTCCTCGGGGGTGAGCCCCTGCTCGCTGGGCCAGTCGATGTTCTGCACCCCGGCGATCCACTCGGCGCGCATCTGCCGCTTGGGCGGGGCCTGGGGGTCGGTCTCGCACACTCTGTCGGGGGCGCCCGTCCCGGCCCCGCGCGGGGCGGCGCCGGCCGGCGCGGTGGCCAGGGAGGTGGTGAGCACGGCGGCGAGGGCGCCGCAGAGGAGGGCCGTTCGGGGGATCAGAACCGCGGCCCGTGAGGGCCGGGACGCGGTGCGGTTCCGGTGCGATGGCGCCAACGTGGCTCCTTCCGACTTGTGTCCGCGCGGGCGGAGGGCGGGCGGGGGGCCGGTCGCCGCCCCGGGACAACTGTGCGCGACGGTCGGGTCGCTTTCAGAAGAGAACCTTCATGATTTGCCGAACGAAGGCAAGAGTCCTACGGGAGGTTGATACTCATATGAAAGAAAGAGCCTTATGGGCGTTCTGCCTTGCCCTGCCGACCCGCCGTGTCGGCGGACGGGGGCCGCCCCGCCCGGGGGGGGCGTGCGGGTGCGGACCGGGGCCCCGCCGACCGGTGTGGACGCGGTCCGGGATCGGCCGCGGCCGGGCCCCCACGCGACGCCGGGGAACCGCGGCCGGCCATGGGCGGGCCCCCTTCGCCGAACCCCCGCGCACACCCTAGACTGCCCGGGATCCCGGACCTTCCGTTCCCCCGGGCGCGGGCGCCGGAGAGGGCGGGAACGACGTCCCGGGCGCTCCCGGGGCGCGGCGCCCGCCCCGCCGCTCCCCCTCCCGGCGGCGTCCCGCGCCGCATGCGGGGCCGGTCCGTCCCCTCACCCCGTGGAAAGGGCCGTACCCGGTGGACCTCTTGCGCGTCGTCGTCGGCGCGGGCATCTCCGTGCTCCTGTCCTACAGCCTGCCGTGGGCCCGCCGCACCTGGTGGCGGGCCGCGCTGGTGGCCCTCGCCTTCGGGCTGTACGCGCTGGCGCCGCTCCTGCCCGGCTGGGGGCCGGCGCTCCTCCTGCTCGCCTGCCCCGCCATCGCGGTCGCCCTCGCCCGCCTCGCCAGGGGCGACGAGAACGCCCAGACGTCGCCGACCCTGTTCAACGACCGGCCCGGGCTCGTGCTGTGGCCCCTGGGCGCTCTCGTGGGCGCCTGCCTGCTCGGGGCCCTGGTCCACGACGCGTCCGGCTCCGTCGCGCTCGCGGCCCGGCTGTTCGGGGACGACCGCCTCTTCGTCGTCGTCGCCGGGTTCGTCCTCGCGACGTTCATCGGCGGGGAGGTCGTCACGCACCTCCTGCGCCCGTTCACGAAGGCCCTCGACGAGGAGGAGGGCGCGGAGATGAGGTCGCTGAGGGGCGCGGGAGCGGTCATCGGATGGCTGGAGCGCTCGCTGATCTACGCCTTCGTGCTCGCCGGCCGCCCCGAGGGCGCGGCCCTCGTCGTGGCCGTCAAGGCGCTGGCCCGGTTCCCCGATCTGCGGGCCCACCAGAAGGGCTTCGCGGAGTACTTCATGATCGGCTCACTGAGCAGCCTGGGGGTCGCGGCCTTCGTCGGATTCGCGGCCCTCACTATAATGTCGTGAGACGGGTGCGACGCCGCCCGACTCAGGAGGGTGTCTGTGTACCTCAGAGAACACGACCTCGTCAAGAAGGTCCTGTCGCTAGGACTTCCCGAACACGACTTCGTCATCGCCGGCAGCGGCCCGCTCCTGGCCCACGACCTCCGCTGGGAGGTCGGGGACATCGACGTCGTCGCCCGCGGGGCCGCCTGGGAGAGGGCGCTGACCCTGGGCGAGCCCGAGGACGCCCCCTTCGGCGACGGGGTCCGCCGGGTCCTCCTCTTCGACGACCGGGTCGAGATCCTCAACGGGTGGTTCCCCGACATCTGGACGGTCGACGAGCTGATCGACGGCGCCGAGGTGATCGACGGCCTCCGCTTCGCGGCCCTGGACAACGTGCGGGTGTGGAAGACGCTCCTGGGCCGGAGCAAGGACCACCTCGACGTCAAGCTCATCAACGAGTACCTGGAGTCCGTCGCCCACTGAGGGCGCGTGCCCCCTGCCCGGAGCGCCCGCGGTGCCGGCGCCGGCACCGCGGCCCCGTGCCCCCTCCGGGGCCTCCCGCCCTAGACGGTCGGCGCGGTGCTGGTCAGGAGCAGGCCGGCGCCGGTGCTGCGTCCCGCGCCGATCCCTCCCAGGCACAGCTCCTGGAGCGCCTCGCTGTCCTCCACGACGGCCTGGCCCGTGAAGTGGTACCGGGCGGGCCTGCCGCCCAGCCGCTTCCACCTGGCGGACGTCACCCTCAGCGCGCCCGCCGTCTTGGCCTCGATCCACTCCTGGAACTCCGACTCCTCCAGGGCGACCCGCTTGCCCCGCGGTCGCGGCTCGTCGGCGTCCGCGTCGGCCCCGCGCTGCCCGGTGGGCGCGGCGATCAGCTCCCAGCGGATGGTCTCGCCCTCCGTGTGGCGGGGCGGCGGCTGCATCGTCGCCGCGTACGCGCCGGGGATCTTCCCCCAGGCGGGGGCCGTGTCGGAGCTGACCACGAGCGTGGTCGGGGACACGCGCGCCCACAGCACCCGGGCGTCGGAGTCCGGGTCGGGGTCGACGGCCTCCCGTACGGACCGCCCCATGGACGCCCACTGGTCCATGGGGGTGCTGCGCTTGGGGTTGAGACTGATGCGAGCCAGGTACAAGGATTTCCGATCCGGGTCTCGTCCCCGCCGGGGCGGGGCGTGTGTGCGGGCGCGGACGGCCGGGCCTCCCCCGTCCGCTCTGGATCCTTCACTGTACGAGGCCCGGACGCCTGTTCGTCCCGTTCACCGGGGTGGCGGCCCGGTCGTGGAGCTCCGGCCCCGCCGCACGGCACGGTGGTCCGCTCCCGCCCGGGTGAACCGGCTCCAGGCGGCCCGGTTCCGGACGGCCCGGACCGGGTGGCCCGGTTCCGCACGGCCCGATCCGGTCCTCACGCCCCCTGCCCGCCCCGCCCCGCGGGCGTCCAGCCGAGCAGGGGGCCCAGCCGTGTGGCGGTGTCGGTGAGGATCTGCTCGTAGTCCTCGTACTCGAACGTGAAGGGCAGCGCGAACACGACCTCGTCCACCTGCTGGAACCCGGCGTGCTCCGCCAGCGCCTGCGCGATCCGCTCCGAGCTCCCCACGAGGTCGGGGGCGAAGAGGAGGCGCCCGGGCCCCTGCGGCGCGGTGGTGCGCGCGAGACGGCCCCGCGCGTACTCCTCGTACTTGCGGCGCTGCGCGGGCGTGGCGCTGTCGGTGGGGATCACCACGAGCCCCTGCGAGACGCGCGCCCGCTCCCCGAGCGGGTGGCGCTCGCGGAACCGCAGGATGTGGGAGCGCTGCACGCGGGCGAAGTCGTCGTCCTCCTCGGCCCGGACCACGCTGCTGGTCAGCAGGTTGAGCCCCTGCTCCCCCGCCCACTCGGCGGAGGCCAGTCCGGCCGCCCCGTACCAGACGCGGCCGGCCAGCCCCGGCGAGTGCGGCTGGACGCGCCGCGAGTACGTCTCGATGCCCTCCCGGCCGGAGAACGTGCTGACCGGTTCGCCGCGCAGGTTGTGCAGGAGCCGGGACAGGCGCGTGCGGCCGAAGTCCTCCGTGTCCCAGCTGTCCGGGTAGAGGTGCTGCTTGATGTGGTCGTAGTGGGTGGGAGGCCCCACGCTGACCCCCGGGTTGAGCCGCCCGCCGCTGAGGACGTCGACGGTCGCGAGGTCTTCCGCCAGCCGGAACGGGTTCTCCAGCCCGAGCGGGATCACCGCCGTGCCCAGCTCGATGCGGGAGGTGCGCTGGGTGGCCGCGGCCAGGACCGCGACGGGCGAGGAGATGCCGTGTTGGAGGTGCCGGTCGCGCAGCCAGGCGCTGTCGAAGCCGAGACGCTCCCCGAGTTCGATCATCCGGAGCGTGTTCTCGTGGCCCGCGGCGGGTTCGTCCTCGTCGAACAGGCCGATCGTGAGGAATCCCAGCTTCGAGAGGGGGCGTTCCGGGACGGTCATCGCTTCCACCGCACTTTCCCTGTCTGGACGGTAGGAAGATCCTAGGCAACCGGCCGCCCCGCCGCCCCGTGTGCGACCGTCGCGCGTCCGGTGGGATGGGTCACGCGGCACGTCGGCGCGGGGGCGCGCCGCCACGGCCGCGCAGGCGGCCCGGCGGGTCGGGGGGTCGCGCCGCCGGGGCGCGACCGGGACGGTCCCGTCCGGAGGGCGAAGAACGCGGGCCCTCCGGTGCGGACGGGTGCGTCGGGCGGCGGAGAATACCCTCCCCCCTTTTTCCACCCCTTTCGCCATTTCCCCCACCCCCTTCCAGGAACGCGCAGAAATCCGTACGCGCACCCACCCGGATTCCACCGATCCGCCTCCGGGAAGAACGCGGGGGATCGGCGCGCCTTTTCCTTTTCCCCGCCTCCTCACCGGGGAGGGTCCGCCCCGGGAAGGGCGGCGGGCCCCTCGCCGGAGGGGAGGCGGGAGGCGGTGCGGCGGGCCCCCGACCTGGCGAAGGACGGCCTCACGGGCGGTGACGACCCGCGCGCCCGGCCCGAGCCGGACGGAACGCGCGCCCGGCCGGCGGCCTCGCGCGAAGGTCCTCAGAAGAACCCGGAACCCCACGAACCCGCAGCTCAGGGCTCTGCAACAGGGCGCGCCCCATCCCTTCGGGACCTCCGGCCCCTCTCGCGCGCGAGAACGGCTCCCCGCGCCTTCGGTCACCCGAGGTCACCCGAGGCCGGCCCCCTCCGCAACAGGGGGCCCGCCCTTGTTCGGCGACATACGCACCTGTACTGTGTCCGCATGTTGTCGAGCCAGCTCAGGCACCCCACGGCGCTGGCAGAAGGACGCAACGGCGTCCTGACGGTGCAGGCGCGCCCTGTTTCCGGGCCCACGCCCCTCACCGCGACGCGCACAATCGAATTCTTTTTCGGCGCCCCCGGCCCGACGTGCGGAAACCGCATTCCCGTTTCCGTTCCCGAGGACGCGGGAGCCGTCGTGCGGGGTCCCTCCGGCCACCGCGCGCCGGCCGGTCCCGCCGCGGCGGCGGGAACCCCGGCCCCCGGGGCCGGTCGCGCGCTCCCCGGCGCCTCGCACCGCGTCGGCGGAGGACCCGACCGGTAGCGCCCCCGCGGTCCCTCCCGCCCCCGACGGCGCTCCGCACGAGCCCCCGTCCGGAACGGGACCGCACCTGGAAGACCCGCGCGCGGCAACCGGATACCGCGCGTGCCCGATCAGTGAAGAGGATGGTCCATGCCGTCGTTCCTTGACCGCGAGAGAAGCGTGGCCCCCCCGGGCTACAGCCGGTGGCTCATCCCGCCGGCGGCACTCGCCGTCCACCTCTCCATCGGCCAGGTGTACGCCTTCAGCGTCTTCAAGACCCCCCTGGTCGAACGGTTCGACACCTCGCTGACCGCGATCGGGGTCGTCTTCAGCATCGCCATCGTCATGCTCGGCCTGTCCGCCGCGTTCGGCGGCAAGTGGGTGGAGCGCAACGGCCCGCGCAAGGCCATGTTCGTCTCCGGGGTGTGCTGGGCGGGCGGCTTCCTGGTCGGTTCGCTCGGCGTGGCGACCGGCCAGCTCTGGCTGCTCTACCTCGGCTACGGGTTCCTCGGCGGGATCGGCCTCGGCATCGGGTACATCTCCCCCGTCTCCACGCTGATCAAGTGGTTCCCGGACCGCCCGGGGATGGCCACGGGCCTGGCCATCATGGGGTTCGGCGGCGGCGCCCTCATCGCGTCCCCGCTGTCCTCCGCGCTCCTGGACCGGTACGCCGCGACGCCCTCCGAGGCGATCGTCCCCACGTTCCTCACCCTGGGCGCCGTGTACTTCACGGCCATGATGCTGGGCGCCGCGACCGTCCGGGTGCCGCCGCCGGGGTGGACCCCCGAGGGCGGCGCTCCCGCCCAGGCGCCCCCCGAGCGCGAACAGGTCCAGGACGGCCTCAGCGTGGAGGCGGCCTTCCGCACCCGGCAGTTCTGGCTGCTGTGGATCGTGCTGTTCTGCAACGTCACCGCCGGGATCGGCATCCTCGAGCAGGCCGCCCCCATGGTGCAGGACTTCTTCACCGGCGTGGGCCCGGCCGAGGCCGCCGGGTACGTCGGCGTCCTCTCGCTGTGCAACATGCTGGGACGCTTCATCTGGTCCTCCACGTCCGACGCCCTCGGGCGCAAGCGCACCTACATCGGCTACCTGGGGCTCGGCTGCGTGCTGTACCTGGTCATCGCCGTGGCCGGCACGAGTTCCGTGGCGCTCTTCGTGGCGGTCACCGGTGTCATCCTGTCCTTCTACGGGGGCGGCTTCTCGACGATCCCGGCCTACCTGAAGGACCTGTTCGGCTCGTTCAACGTGGGGGCCGTCCACGGCCGCATCCTCACCGCGTGGTCGTGCGCGGGCATCGCGGGGCCGCTGATCGTCAACGTGGTCGCCGACAGCCAGCTCGCGGCGGGCCGTTCGGGCGCCGACCTGTACACCGCCTCCCTGTACCTCATGGTGGCCGTGATGGCGGTCGGGTTCACGGCCAACATGCTGGTGCGCCCGCTGTCCGCGTCCGCGACGCCGACCACGGGAAAGGCCGGCCCGGACCGGTCCCGCGAGGCGGTCGCGTGAGCGCCGGACGGACGCCGGGAGCGCCCGGCGGGCAGGAGGAACTGCAAGCGCCCGGAGGGACCGGGCCGCGGAGGGAGGACCCGGTGGACGGTACGGAACGAGGCGGGCAGACGCTGTCGAAGGCGGCGGCGCTCTTCCTGTGGGCGGTCGTGGTCGTCGCCCTGGGCTACGGGGTGGTGCGGACCGCGGTCCAGGCCGCGGCCCTGTTCACCGGCTGACCGGGAAACCCGTCGCGGGCGCGGCTCCCCCGACCGGAGTGGAGG
>NZ_JBSHDN010000066.1:0-31814 GCF_053616335.1 Nocardiopsis sp. NPDC055824 | reverse complement strand
GCCGGCGCCCTTGCGGGACGCCGGCCGCCCACGGGGCGGAGACGGCGGCAGGCCTCAGGAGGTGACCAGCTCCAGGCCCCACATGGCGAGGAGCGGGTTGACGTCCTGGAAGTAGGTGGTGCCGCCCGAGACGCAGCTGCCGGAGCCGCCGGAGGTCACACCCTGGGCCTGCGAGCCCGCGACGAAGGGGGCGCCGGAGCCCCCGGGACCCGAGCACACGTCGGTCCGGGTCAGGCCGTGGACCGTGCCCTGCGGGTAGCTCACCGTGTGGTTGCGGCCCAGGATCCTGCCGCAGCGCCACCCGTTGTAGGGGTTGGACGTGCACACGGTCGATCCGATCGGCGCGGGCTGTGAGCCGGTGACCTCGACGAACCCCCCGGCCTGGTCGTCGACCAGGTTGGTGAGGGTCCACCCGGGCCCCACGCGGACGAACGCGCCGTCGGAGCCGGGGAACTGCGAGTGCTGGAAGGTTCCCGAGGCCCCGGCGGGGATGCTCTCCACCGGGGCGCCCGCGGTGCCGCAGTGCCCCGCGGTCAGGAAGCCGGGCTCCCCCGAGGCGGTGGCGGCGAAGCCGATGGTGCACACGCCTCCGCCGGTCCGGAACAGGCGGCCGCCGACGACCTCGGCGTAGGGGACCGCCTGCTCCGCGCCCTCCCGCACCCGCACGGCGGCGGGGTCCACACCGGCGTCCTCGACGAGGGCGGCGGCCTCGGACGAGGCCCCGCCCACGGTCTCGACGACCACGGCGCCCTCGGACGGGTCCGGATACCAGCCGACGACCCCCGCGCGGGGCCCGGCCGCGTCGAGGCCGGCCACGACGCCGTCCAGCTCGTCGGCGGAGCGCGGGACCACCTCGACCCGCGCTCCGGTCCTTCGCACCTCCTCGGCGACGGAGGGGGTGTCGACCAGGACGGTCAGCCGGAGCGTGCTGCTGTCGAAGACGGAGCCCGCGTAGGCGGGACCGGCGGCCTCGGCGGCCTCCGCGTCCGCACGGGCGGCCTCCTCCTGGGCTCTGAACAGGTCCCGGGCGGCCGACGGGCTCAGGCCGAACTGCGCTGCGACGGCGTCGGCCGGACCGGCGGAGGACCCGGGGCGGGCGGGCGCGGTGGAGTCCGGGGCGGCGGGGAGGGCGGCCCACGAGGGCGCCGGCGCGGATCCGAAGGCGAGGACGGTGCTCAGGGAGAGCGCGAGGAGGGCGCCGGCGGTTCGCGGCACGGGGGAGGGGGAGGCGTGCATGGTCGTCCGTTCTCCTGGGGGGAGGGGTGTCTCCAGGAGAACCCGGAAGTCCGCTCGGCGCCAGACGTCCTCTGCCCCTGTGGACGACGGAGACGGCAGGCGTCCCCGCCCGCGGGTGCGGACGGGGACGCGCTGTGGTGGCCCGGTCGGCCCGGTCGGCGGCCGGGGTCAGCCGGTCACCAGGCTGAGCCCCCACGAGCTCAGCAGCGGTCCGACCTCCTGGTAGTAGGTCGTACCGCCGGAGGTGCAGTCGCCGGAGCCGCCGGAGGTGACGCCCTGGGCCTGCGAGCCGGAGATGAACGAGCCGCCGGAGTCGCCGGGCTCGGCGCAGACGTCGGTCCGGGTCAGGTCCTCGACCGTGCCCTCCGGGTAGCTCACCGTCTGGCCGCGGGCCTCGATGGTGCCGCAGTGCCAGCCGGTGGTCGAGCCGGAGCGGCACACGGCCGACCCGATCGGCGCCTGGGTGGAGCCGGAGACGGTCGAGGAGCTGCCCTCGACCCGGTTCGTCCCGGTCCAGTTGGACGTGGCAGCGACGTAGGCGCCGTCGCTGCCGGGGAAGACGGACTCCTCGAACACACCGGAGCCGGTGCCGTCGGAGCTCTCGGCGGTGGTGCCGGCGGTGCCGCAGTGGCCCGCCGTCACAAAGCCGCCCTGCACGGCGAAGCCGATGGAGCAGCGGCCGCCGCCCATGTAGTAGGCCTCGCCGCCGACGATCTCGGCCAGCAGTCTGGGCGCCTCGACCGTCTCCTGCACCTCGAAGGCGGAGGCGTCCACCCCGGAGGCCTCGATGAGGCCGTCGGCGCTCGCGCCCTCGGTGACCTGGATGACGACGGTGTCGCGCTCCACGTCCGGGTACCAGCCGACGACGCCCTCGGGCGCGCCGACCGCGTCGAGTTCGTCCACGACCTGTGCCAGGCCCTCGGTGCCGTACGAGACCACGGTGGCCTCGGCGCCGGCGGCCTCGACCGCGTCGACGGCCGCGGCGTCGGTCACCAGGACGGTGAGCTCCTGTGTCTCGGGGTCGAACAGGGAGCCGCCGTAGGCGTCTCCCGCGGCCTCGGTGGCCTCGGTGTCGGTCTCGAAGGCGGATTCCTGGGCCTCGAGAAGTGCTTCGGCCCCGAGCGGGGTGAGGCCGAGGTCCCTCTCGAGGGCTTCCAGCATCGTCGCGGACCCGCCGCTGGCGGCGGGCTCGGCGGGGACGACCGCCGCGGTCGCGCCCGGCGTCACGGAGAACGCCAGGCCGAACGCGAGTGCGCCGGTGCCGATCGCGGAGATAACGGGGGAGGGTCGCATAGATCCCTACTCTCCTTGGGGAATTCTGACGGGGGTTCGGGGCCCGACACCCGCCGGCGAGGGCGTCGGACCCCGGACCGGAGCCCGTGATGAGACGAAAACTCCGGCCGGTTCGCCGTATGTCCTGCAGTCAAGACACTCGGTCAACGTTCATCCACGTTAAGTGCACATCTTGGGCAACGAAAGGACCGAGAACCTGGTATTTCATTCACGTGACGAAAGGATCATGTGATGATCCGATGCTTTTGTCCCGATCACTCATCGTCACGACATGTCTGACCTTGTAGTTTCCTACTGTGATCATTTTCGGATCACACATCGGCTCTCGGCGCAAGGGGTGTTGTGTGGCCGGATCCGGCCACTGGAACCGGGTGCCATCTGTGATGGTTCGGCCACGCATATGTAACTGCAAAGGTCAGAGCGGTAACTCATGGGTAACTTTGTTTGCCTGGCGAACGGGCGTGCGTTTTCCGAACGGCATTGCGATGTATCTCGTTCTGCTCGGAGGTGCGGGCCCGGGGGCCGAACGCCCCGGGAGCCGCTCCGGGAGACACGCCCGGTGCGAAACGGGCGCCCGCGCGGGCCACGCCGCGCGCACATCGGACGATCCGAGGTAACTAGCGGGTATCGGGCCCCGGGAAGGGGGTTGAGTCGCGCGGTGTTGGGCCAAGATAAGGGCGAGAGCCCCGAACGGGAGCCCGAACGGGAGGGAAGACGCCATGGCGACGAAGGACACGGGCGGTCAGAAGCACGCCTCGCGCCGCGACGAGGAGGTCGAGGAGACCGAGGCGGCGGCGGACGTCCAGGAACGCAAGGACCAGCTCGACGAGGACGTCGACGACATCCTCGACGAGATCGACGACGTGCTGGAGAGCAACGCCGAGGACTTCGTCCGGCAGTTCGTGCAGAAGGGCGGCGAGTAGCCGCTCCGCGGCGGTTCGCTGACAGCGCACCCGGGCGCCCCCGGCACCGCCGTGCGCCCGACTAGGGTCAGTCTCATCGGCCGGAGCACCGCCCGGCCGCCGAAAACAAGGACAACAGGCGCCCCACCCGCCCCCACGCCGGGGTGGGGCGCGAGTGGAGGGAGTCGCGTGTTCGAAGGGTTCGAGGGCGGACGGTTGCCGGCCGCTTTCATGAGTGCGGGAACCTCGTCCTTCACCGAGTTTCTCAGTTCGGTCAGCCCCGAGATGCTGCCCGGGCACAAGCTCCCGGCCGGAGGTGGGACGGAACACCTCACGCCCGACGCGACGACCATCGTCGCCCTGACCTTCCCCGGGGGAGTCCTGCTGGCGGGCGACCGCCGGGCCACCCAGGGCAACGTCATCGCCAACCGCGACATGGAGAAGGTCTTCCGGACCGACGAGTACTCCGCGGTGGCCATCGCGGGCTCCGCCGGGATCGGTATCGAACTCGCCCGCCTCTACCAGGTCGAACTGGAGCACTACGAGAAGATGGAGGGCCGCTCGCTCTCCCTCGAGGGCAAGGCGAACAAGCTCGCCCAGATGGTCCGGGGCAACCTCGGCATGGCGATGCAGGGCTTCGTCGTCGTCCCGATCCTCGTCGGCTTCGACGAGAACACCGGGGTGGGACGGGTCTTCAGCTACGACGCCGTCGGCGGACGCTACGAGGAGCAGCGCTACCACTCCATCGGCTCCGGGTCGGTCTTCGCCAGGGGCTCCATCAAGAAGCTCTACCGCGACGACCTGGACGAGACCGGCGCCGCCAAGGTGGCGCTCCAGTCCCTCTACGACGCCGCCGACGACGACTCCGCCACGGGCGGACCCGACCTGCACCGCAAGATCTTCCCCCTCGTCGACGTCATCACCGAGGACGGCCACCGCCGCCTGCCCGTCGAGGTCGTCGCCCGCCTGGCGACGGAGGTGGTCGAGGGGCGCGCCGAGCACCCCGACGGCCCCACCGTCGAGTTGGGCTGATCCGGCAGCCGTCCCCACCCCAGACTTCTCCCGACTAGGTAAGGAAACGATCCGCGGTGTCGATGCCGTTCTACGTCGCCCCCGAACAGCAGATGAAGGACAAGGCGGACTACGCGCGCAAGGGCATCGCGCGCGGCCGCAGCGCCGTCGTCCTGCAGTACGAGGGCGGGATCCTCATGGTGGCGGACAACATGTCCCGCACACTGCACAAGATCAGCGAGCTCTACGACCGCATCGGCTTCGCCGCCGTCGGCCGCTACCCCGAGTTCGAGAACCTGCGCCTGATGGGCGTTCGGTTCGCCGACGTGCGCGGGTACCAGTACGACCGCCGCGACGTCAGCGGGCGCCAGCTCGCCAACATCTACGCCCAGACCCTCGGAACCGTCTTCAGTGAGAGCCTCAAGCCCTGGGAGGTGGAGATCGTCGTCGCCGAGGTCGGGGACACCGCCGACGACGACGAGATCTACCGCATCACCTTCGACGGCTCCATCGTCGACGAACAGGGCTTCGTGGCCGTGGGCGGATCGTCCGAACACGTCTCCACCCAGCTCAAGGACCGCTTCGCAGCCGACGCCCCGCTCAGCGCCGCCCTCAACGCGGCCACCCGCGCCCTCGCGCGCGAGAACGGCGAGGAGCGGGAGCTGGAGGCCTCCAACCTGGAGGTCGCGATCCTGGAGCGCTCCAGGCAGCACCGCAAGTTCCGCCGCATCCAAGGCCGTCGCCTGACCGCCCTCATCGAGGAGGGCAAGGCCGGAGGCGCTGCCGCCCCGGGCGGCGACAGCACCGAGGACGAGGCCGACGAGTGATCTGAACGATGACGACGGTGCGGCGCGCCCGAGGCGCCGCACCGGCCGGTCGGGTGCGGACGGCGAGGGCCCGTCGTCCGCACCCCGGTGACGGGAAGTTGGTGAGGCCGCGTGGAACGACGGATCTTCGGGCTGGAGAACGAGTACGGGGTCACGTGCACCTTCCGGGGACAGCGCAGGCTGTCGCCCGACGAGGTCGCCCGGTACCTCTTCCGCAGGGTGGTCTCCTGGGGGCGCAGCAGCAACGTGTTCCTGCGCAACGGCGCCCGGCTGTACCTGGACGTGGGGAGCCACCCCGAGTACGCCACCCCCGAGTGCGACAGCCTCGTGGACCTGGTGGCCCACGACAAGGCCGGCGAGCGCATCCTGGAGGGGCTGCAGGTCGACGCCGAGCAGCGCCTGCACGAGGAGGGCATCGCCGGCGACATCTACCTGTTCAAGAACAACACCGACTCGGCGGGCAACTCCTACGGCTGCCACGAGAACTACCTCGTCGGACGGCACGGGGAGTTCGGCCGCCTGGCCGACGTGCTCATCCCCTTCCTGGTCACCCGCCAGATCATCTGCGGCGCCGGCAAGGTCCTCCAGACCCCCCGGGGCGCCCTCTTCTGCGTCAGCCAGCGGGCCGAGCACATCTGGGAGGGCGTCTCCTCCGCCACCACGCGCTCCCGCCCCATCATCAACACCCGCGACGAGCCGCACGCCGACGCCGAGCGCTTCCGGCGCCTGCACGTCATCGTCGGCGACTCGAACATGAGCGAGACCACCACCCTCCTCAAACTGGGCTCCACCGACCTCGTCCTGCGCATGATCGAGGCCGGGGTCGTCATGCGCGACTACACGCTGGAGAACCCCATCCGGGCGATCCGCGAGGTCAGCCACGACATGACCGGCCGGCGCAAGGTGCGGCTGGCCAACGGCCGCGAGGCCAGCGCACTGGAGATCCAGCGCGAGTACCTGGACAAGGTGCAGAGCTACGTCGACCGGCACGGCACCGACGCCACCGGCAAGCGCATCCTGGACCTGTGGCAGCGCACCCTGGAGGCGGTCGAGACCCAGAACCTGGACACCGTCGCCCGGGAGATCGACTGGGTCGCCAAGTACCAGCTCCTGGAGCGCTACAGGGACAAGCACGACCTGTCGCTGTCGTCGCCGCGCGTGGCCCAGCTCGACCTGACCTACCACGACATCCACCGCGACCGCGGACTCTTCTACCTCATGCAGAAGCGCGGCCAGATGGACCGCGTGGTCGGCGACCTGAAGATCTTCGAGGCCAAGTCGGTGCCCCCGCAGACCACGCGGGCCCGGCTGCGCGGGGAGTTCATCCGCCGTGCCCAGGAGCAGCGCCGCGACTTCACGGTGGACTGGGTGCACCTCAAGCTCAACGACCAGGCGCAGCGGACCGTGCTCTGCAAGGATCCCTTCAAGTCGGTCGACGAGCGCGTGGAGAAGCTCATCGCCGGAATGTGACCTTCCGCAGCAGTCGGACACGGGCCCCGCCCGGAGGACGAAAGCCCTCCGCGGCGGGGTTCTGGCGTTCGGTGCGCTCCCGGGGGTGGTTACGGCCCTACTTTTCGGTAGTGTGACCCTGTCCCAAGCCGGAAATCAGAGGTTGTGACTCATGCACCGACGTGCCGCCGCCCTCGCGGTGCCGCTGGCCGCCATCACCCTGGCGGTCTCAAGCTGCGGAAGCATCCCAGAGGAATGGCGAACGCCAGCCTTCCTGCGCATGAACGGGGACCAGCTCGACCCACGGCTGCCCACCGTCACCGGCGAGGTCGGTGAGGAACCGGAGGTCGCCTTCCCCGAGTCCGACCCGCCGGACGAGGAGATCTCGGGCATCGTCAGCGCCGGCTCGGGTGAGGACGAGCTGGTGCGCGCGGACGACCTGGTCGTCGCCAACGTGGTCCAGTACCAGTGGACCGGCCCCGGCGAAGGCGAGCTCGCCGAGGGCATGTCCAGCTACGAGACCGGCGCCCCCGACCTGATCCGCATGGAGCAGATGCCGGAGCAGATCAGCGAGGTGCTGGTCAACCAGCCCGTCGGCAGCCGCGCCGTCTACGTCATGCCCCCTCTCACCGAGGACGAGCAGGCCCAGGCGGAGGCGGCCGGACAGGCCGCCCCGGCCGGCGCCAGCGTCCTGGTCATCGACCTGGTCAACAGCTTCAACAAGGGCTCGGTCGTGCCCGGGGAGCAGAGCACCGACGGCGGCGACGGCCTGCCCGTGGTGACCCAGGAGGGCCACAGCGAGCCGACCATCGAGTTCCCGGAGGACGCGGAGGCCCCCGAGGACCTGGAGGTCGTCCCGCTCATCGAGGGCACCGGCGACGAGGTGGAGGAGGGCGAGCAGGTCATCGTCCAGTACACCGGCGTGCGCTGGGAGGCCGACGACAACGGCGAGCACCCGTCCTTCGACTCCACGTGGAGCCGCGGCGGCGACCCGTTCGACACGACCATCGGCGCGGGAGCCGTCATCGAGGGCTGGGACGAGGGCATCGTCGGCCAGCCGGTCGGCAGCCGCCTGCTCCTGTCCGTTCCCGCCGACATGGCCTACGGCGCGACGGAGGAGGAGACCATGGGCGCTCCCGCCGGTCCCCTCGTCTTCGTCGTCGACGTGCTCGGGTCCTACAAGAACCCGCCGCCCGCCGAGGAGGAAGGCGGAGCCGCCCCCGAGGAGGGCGCCGAGGAGGAGGCCGACCCCGCCGAGGGCGGGGAGTAGCCGCCTCCGCGCGTACGCGTACGACCGCCCCCGCCGGCCTCCCGCGGGGGCGGTCGCGTGTCCGGGGCCGTTCGCGCCCCGGCGTGTCCGGGCCCCGGGGCAGGCGGGCCCCTGCGCGGCGCCGGGGCCTGACACGCCCGGTGGGTGCGGTCCCGGGCCGGACGAGGTCCCCGTGCGTAGAGTCGGAGGATCCGTGGACAGGCGAGGGGGAGTGATGTCGGACCGAAGGCGCTACTGCTACGTGTCAGGACTACGCCTCGGGGTTGCGGCCCTGGAGGAGCTCTGCGCCCAGGGGCGCCCGCCCGCCCTGGTGGTGTCCTACTCGGGGGAGCTGGCCCACCGCTGCGGGTACCTCGACTACGAGTCCGTCGTTCGCCGCCACGACCTGACGCACCTGCGCGTCCCGGACATCAACTCCGACGAGGTCCGGGACGCCCTCGCCGCGCACGGCGTCGACCTGATGGTCGTCGCCGGGTGGTCGCAGCTGGTCCAGGAGGACGTGCTGGACCCGCTGGCGCTGGGCGCGGTCGGGCTCCACCCCTCGCCCCTCCCGGTCGGGCGGGGGTACGCGCCCATCCCCTGGACCATCCTGCGCGCCATGCGCTCCAGCGCGGTCACCCTCTTCCACCTCGAACGCGAGCCCGGCACCGGCGACATCGTCGACCAGAGCTGGTTCGACGTCCCGGCCGACGCCACCGCCACCGGCCTCTACGAACGGGTCGGCCACCTCCAGTCGGAGCTGCTGGTCCGGCACCTGGACGACCTCCTGGAGGGCTCGGCCCCGCGGCGGCCGCAGAGCGGACACGCGTCGGTGTGGCCCACCAGGCGGCCCAGCGACGGCCACCTCGACCTCACCGCCGCCGGGAGCGACGTGGACCGGATGGTGCGCGCGCTCGCCTCCCCCTACCCGGGGGCGTTCGCGATGTTCGGCGGCGCGCGGATCACCCTGTGCGCGGGGGCGCTGCACGGGGAGGCCCGGGGCGGGGACCCCGGACAGGTGGTCTCGGTCGGGGAGGGGCGCAGGTGGGGGATCACCTGCGGGGACGGAACGGTGTTCGTGCCCGAGTCGCTGCGGGTCGACGAGGGGGTGCGGGCCGAGCCGACCTCGCTGTCCATGTTCCGCCCGGGCGCCTATTTCGACGCACCCTCCGAGCACATGCTCGCCTCCACCCGCAGGGTGCCGGTGCCCGGGCAGGCGCCGAGCCCGGACGCGCTCCAGAGCGCCTGAGAACCGGGCCTCCGGGGCCCGGGGCCGTGGGGCCCTGCCGCCGGACGGGGCGCGGCGGGCCGGGAGGCGCACAGGCACCGGGAACGGCAGGGCCGGTGCGGACGGGCGGAACGCCGCGTCCGGCGGGCGCCGGGGCGCACACGGGGCGTCCCACCCCGTCCCGGGCGGGTCCGGCGGGCGCGAGGGGTGTGCGCACGGGCGGTCCCGGGCAGCACCGGGCCGACGGAGCCGTGGGCCCCCTGTATCCAGGAAACCCCACCGGAGGGCGCGGGGGAAGGGGCTGTGGACGGTCCCGGGCGGACCCTACAGCAGCGCCGCCGCGTGGCGGCCCGCCGCGGCGGAGCTCAGGAACGCCGCCCGGTCCTCGTCGAGCCCGCGGCCCATCGTCGACACCTTCACCGGCAGGGCCGCCAAAGCCTCCTCCAGGCCGTCGACGCCGACCTCGACCAGGGTGTGCCGCTCACCCAGCGGCCGGGCCTGGGCGCGCACGCGCTCGCCGAACACCCCCGGCAGGACCGGCACCACCACGTCCGCCCGGGCCAGCGCCACGCGCCCGTACGCGGTCATGCTGTGGTGCGACACCCCCCGGTGCCGCTCGCGCTCGTCGGCCTCGCTCACCCGGAGCGCGGCCACCGGGCGCCCGCCCAGCACGGCCGCCGCGTTGACCGCCTCGCCGCAGGAGACCCCCGAGAACCCCCACGGGGTGCCGGTGCCCAGGTTCCCCGGCCCCTGGCACACCACCGCCACCTCCGCGCCCATCACGTGCCGGGCCGCCAGCAGCCCGGAGTGCACGGTGACCGCCTCCAGATCGCCCCCGAAGGCCTGCCCGGTGGTCACGCACCCCTCGACCAGGCCCTCCTCCCGCAGTGCCCCCACCAGCTGCGAGAACGCGGCGGGCAGGGCCCCGCCGTCCAGCATCACGTTGACGATCCGCGTCCCCGGCCGTTCCGCGCGCACCCCGGCGACCACCGCGGGCAGCGCCGAGTGCAGGTCGGCCACCACCACGGGCATGCCGTCCACGCCGTCGGCGGACCGCAGCACCCCGTGGTGGGGCGACCCCTGCTCGTCCGCGCCCAGCACGGTCGCCTGGAGCGGCGTGTAGCGGGCCTTCACCAGGTGTCCGGGCCCCTCCCGGTCGGCGGGGAGGCGGTCCGGGAGAGCCACGACCAGCGCGTACCCGCCCGTCCCCAGACCCAGGTCCAGGGCCCCGGTGTTGAGCAGCACGGAGTCCCCGACCCCGGGCTCCCCGACGAGGTCGGTGTAGGCCAGCGCACGGCACGTCGCCACGGGGCCCGTGCCTGTCCCCTCCGTGACCCCGTCCCCCTCGTCGGCGGGGTCCACCGCCACCAGGGCCAGGGCGACCCCCGGCCAGGACGGGAGGAGCTGACGGACTTCACCACGGCGCCACCGGATCATGCCAGGCACGGTACCGTCGTTGCTGAACCGGAGTAGGGACGACGCGCCAGAGCGCACCCCGGCCGGTCCATCCACCATGCGCGGGCGAGAAGGGTGCGGACGATGTCTCGCAGGAAGACGGAACGACAGCTGAACCTGGTCATCTGTCTGTTGTCCACACGCCGCCACCTGACCGCCCAGGAGATCAGGCAGACGGTGCACGGCTACGCCGAGGCGGACACCGAGTCGGCGTTCAAGCGCATGTTCGAGCGGGACAAGCGCGAACTGCGCGACAGCGGCATCCCCATCCAGGTCGGGACCGGGGACGCGGTCAGCGGCGAGGAGGGCTACCGCATCTCCCGTTCCGACTACGAGCTGCCGGAGATCGAGCTCCTTCCCGACGAGGCCCTCGTCCTGGGCCTGGCCGCCCGCGCCTGGAGGCACGCCTCCCTGGGCGAGGCGGCGGCCAACGCCCTGTTCAAGCTCCGCTCCGCGGGGGTGCCCGTGGACAGCGAGGCCGCACCCGGGCTCACCCCCGCGATGCGCACCGACGAGCCCTCCTTCGGCCCCGTCTGGCAGGCGGTGCGGGACCGGCGCCCCATCTCCTTCGACTACCGCAAGCCGGGGCAGGCCGAGTCCGAGACCCGCGAGGTCGAGCCCTGGGGCATCGTCAACCTGCGCGGCCACTGGTACGTGGTCGGCCACGACCGGCTGCGCGACGCGCGCCGGGTGTTCCGCCTGGGCCGCATCCGGGGAGAGGTGACCGTCCTGCGGGGAGGCCCCGACGTGGTCATCCCCGAGGGGGTCGACCTGCGCTCGGTGGTCGCGGGCCAGACCGCCGAGCCCGAGCGCACCGCCCTCCTGCGGGTGCGCGCCGACTCCGCGCACGCCCTGCGCCGCCGCGCCCTGCGCGTGGTCCCCGGGGAGAGGGACGGTTCGGGCAACGGCTGGGACACCCTCAGCTATCCCTACTCGGACACCCCCGCCCTCGTGCGGCGCGTCGCCTCGTTCGGCTCGCGAGCCGAGATCGTCGAGCCCGCCGGGGCCCGCGAGGCGATGGCGGCCCACCTGGCGGCCACGGCCGGGTCGGCCGGAGCCGCCGCGTCCGAGCCCGTCGGCACGGGCGGAGCCGGGGGGACCGACGCCCCCGCGCGCGGGCCCCGCTCGGCCGACCAGCTGCGCCGGCTGCTCATGCTGGTGCCCTACGCCCTGGGCCGCGACGTGCGCGTCCCGGAGGTCGCCCAGCACTTCGGGCTCAGCGAGAAGCAGGTCGTCGCCGACCTGAGCCTGCTCTGGATGTGCGGGCTGCCCGGCTACACGCCCGGCGACCTCATCGACGTCGACCTCGACGCGGCCAAGGAGACCGGCGAGATCATCATCGCCAACGCCGACACCCTCGCCCAGCCGCTCCGGCTCACCGCCGACGAGGCGGCCAGCCTGGTCGTGGGCCTGTCCCTGCTGGAGGCGCTCCCCGAGACCGAGGGACTGGAGGGCGGTGCGCTCAAGCGGGTCGGGGAGAAGCTGCGCACCGCGGCCGGGGCCGCCCTGGGCTCCCTGGCCGACTCGGTCCAGGTACGGGTGGAGGGGGACGAGCAGGTCGCCCGGACCCAGCGGCGCTGCGCCGACGCCCTGGAGGCCGGGCAGCGCCTGCACCTGCGCTACCTGTCGGGCTACCTGGACCAGGTCACCGAACGCGATGTGGACCCCATGGGCCTGGTCGTCCAGGACGGCTACCCCTTCCTGGAGGGGTACTGCCACCTGCGCGAGGACGTGCGCCTGTTCCGCCTGGACAGGGTGCTGGAGCTCACCGTCCTGCCCTACGCCGCCGAGGTCCCCGAGGGGGTGGGCCGCCGCGACCTGTCCGCGGGGGTGCTCCAGCGCTCGGACCGCGACGCCCAGGTCACCCTCGACCTGGAGCCCACGGCGGGCTGGGTGACCGAGGACTACGTGTGCGAGTCGGTGACCGAGCTCCCCGGGGGAGGGGTCCGCGCCACACTGCGCACGCCCGCCCCCGCCTGGGTGGTGCGCCTCGCGCTGATGCTGGGGCCGGAGGGGCGCGTGGTGGCGCCCGGAGCGCTCGCCGAGGAGGCGCGCGCCGAAGCACTGCGGGCGTTGGAGTACTACCGCACAGAACAATCCTGTGGGAAATTGGTCGAGACCACTTCGTCGCCCGAGTGAGGCCCAGCTGTTCACCGGGGGCAGGGGTGGCGGTCACTCCGCAAGGGATAAGGTGAACGCGTGATCGTCCTCGCCGTCCTGTTCGGTGTGTTCACAGCCGGACTCGCCGTCGTCGCGGCCCTCGCCCTGCGGGTGCGCCGCGCCGCGGGCGTGCTGTCCGAGCGGGTGGCACGGGCGTCGGACGAGTACCGGGCGAGCAGTGATGACCTGCGTGAGCGCGTCGGTCGAAGCGGTGCGGGGACATGACGGACCCGTATCCGCGTACGCGTACCATCGAAGGCGCTTGTTCGCGCCCCACAGAGAGGTAGAACCATGGGACCGTTCAACGGACCTACCCTCGCCATCCTGGCGATCCTGGCCCTGCTGCTGTTCGGAGCCAAGAAGCTGCCGGACCTGGCCAGATCCCTGGGGCGCAGCGCCCGCATCCTCAAGGCCGAGAGCAAGGGCCTGATCGACGAGGACGAGAACGCCGAGGCGAACGGGGCCCAGAACCAGCAGGCCTCCCAGCAGCAGAACCCCGCGGCCGGCCAGCAGTACCCCCAGCAGCCGTCGCAGCCGCAGCAGCAGAACTACCCGCAGCTGCCCCCCGGCCAGCGCATCGTCGACGAGTCCGGTGAGACCACCCACCGCACCTACGGCAACTGATCCAGGCGCCACATCCGCGTGGAGCCGCGCTCCGCGGTGCCCCCCGCACCGCGTGACGCCGCGGTTCCGCCTCAGCGGCCCGCCCGAGGGCGGCGCCGCCGGGCGCCCGACGCCGAGAGGCGGGCGGCTCCCGTGACGGGCACCCCCCGGTGCCGGACACGGGAGCGACACGGGCGCGGCGCCGAGCAGGAGCGCCGCGCCGCACGGCTGTCATGGGGATCCGCGCCGACCGCGCGGACCCGGAGGAGAAGAGAGTGACCACACGATGAGCGCACGAGGCCGGGCGGCCAATCCGGAGGCCCGGATGCCGCTCATGGAGCACCTACGCGAGCTGCGCAGCCGACTGACCAAGGCGGCCATCGCGCTGGCCCTGGGCGCGGTGGTGGGATACCTCGTCTACGACTACGTGTGGGCGTTCCTGGTCGAGCCCTACTGCTCCCTGCCGGTGTCCCAGGTCAACGGACCCGACGACTGCTCCCTCATCGTCACCGGCCCCTTCGACGCCTTCTTCGTGGCCTTCAAGGTCTGGCTGTTCGTCGGGGCACTCGTCTCCGCGCCGTTCTGGCTGTACCAGCTGTGGGCGTTCGTCGCCCCCGCGCTGCACGGGCGCGAGAAGAAGTACGCCTACCTCTTCGCGCCGCTGGCCGCCCTGCTGTTCGCCGGCGGCGCGGCCCTGGCCTACGCCATCACCTCCATGGCGCTCACCATGCTGTTCGGCTTCCTGCCCGAGGACGCCGACCCCTTCCTGACCATCGGCGAGTACCTCAACTACATGCTCATCATGATGGGCATGTTCGGCATCGGCTTCGTGCTGCCCCTGCTGGTGGTCCTGCTCAACATCTCCGGGGTCCTCCCGCACGCCGCCATCGCCAAGTGGCGCCGCGTCATCATCTTCTCCTCGTTCGTGATCGCGGCGGTCATCACCCCGGCCGAACCGATCTCCATGCTCGCGCTGGCGGTCCCGCTCGTCGTCCTCTTCGAGATCGCCGAGCTGTTCGCCTTCCTCAACGACCGCCGCAAGAAGCGCGACGACCCCTACGCCGGCCTGGACGACGACGAGATCTCCGAACTCGACGACACCCCGTCCGCCCTGGACGAGCCCGACGTGGGAGAAGAGTCCGGAAAACGCTCATGAGGGGCCCCGGCACACGCTAGGGTCGGGCGGTGGGGCGGGCTCGTCCCACCGTCGGCTCCGGTGCACCCCCGGGCCGACCCGGGCCGCGGAGAAGGGGAAGACCGATGAGTGAGCAGAGAGAAGCCCGACGGGACCTCCCTCCCGAGGCCATGGGCAACGAGAAGTGGCACGACACCACCGACGCCGTCTGGATGCGCTCCTCCCTGTCCAAGGAGGAGTCCGAGGCGGTCGTGGAGGTCGCGACCTTCGACGACGGCTTCCGCGCCGTACGCGACGGCAAGTCCCCCGAGAAGGGCACGCTGTACTTCACCCCCGCCGAGTGGGAGGCCTTCGTCCTGGGCGCCCGTGACGGCGAGTTCGACATCCCCGAGGAGTACCTCACCGAGGAGGAGCGCCGGATCCAGAACGGCGAGGTCGACGTCGAGGTCGCGTGGGTGCCCTCCCCGCTGAACACCCCCAAGGCGATGGAGGAGTACCATCGCCGCCAGCGTGAGGAAGCCGAACAGCGGGCCGGGGCCTCCGAGACCTCCTGACGCACCCCCGCGCGCACCCGGGCGCGAGGGGTGCGCGGGCGACCTCCACAGCTCCGAACTCCCTCCCTGTCCCTTACGGGGTAGCAAGGACTGGTATGCCCCCTCACATCGCTCTTCTCGTCAACCCCGTCTCCGGCAGGCGCCGCGCCGCCGTCACCGCGGTCCGGCTCAAACAGGCGCTCCGCGACGCCGGGGCCAGAGTGCACGTGTACACCGGGCGCTCGGCCTCCGACAGCCGGAGGATGGCGCGCCTGGCCGCCTCCGACAACCCGGACGCCCTCGTCGCCGTCGGCGGTGACGGCCTCGTCCACCAGGCCCTCCAGGGTGTCGTGGGGACCGGGGTCCCCCTGGCCGTGGTGCCCACCGGGACCGGCAACGACATCGCCCGCGCCTTCGGCCGCCCCAGCGGCCCGGCCCGGGAGGTGGCCGCCGCGATCCTGCGGGGCCGCACCCGCCCCGCCGACACCGTGCGCATGACCCTGGCCGACGGCACCCAGCGCTACTACCTCAGCGTCCTGGCCTGCGGCTTCGACGCCAGGGTCAACGAGCGGGTCAACGACTCCCGGTTCAGGCTCGGCCGCGCCGGCTACGTGGTGGGCCTGCTCGCGGAACTGCGCTCCTTCGCGCCCGTCGACTTCGAGATCGAGGTGGACGGCAGACGCATCGCCGAACCCGGCATGCTCGTCGCGGTCGGCAACACCAGCGCCTACGGCGGAGGCATGCTCGTGTGCCCCGACGCCGAACCCGACGACGGACTCCTCGACGTGGTCTTCGTCCGCGAGGCCCCGGTGGGCCGGTTCCTGCGCCTGTTCCCCCGCGTCTTCAACGGCAGCCACACCGGATGCGACGAGGTGGTGGTCGAACGCGGCCGCTCCGTCACCATCCGCGCCGCGGCCGGTGCCGCCTACGCCGACGGCGAGCGGGTCGGGGAGCCGCCACTGGTCTGCGAGGTCGTCCCCAAATCGGTCGAGATGTTGGAGCTGACCTCATAGGCTGGAGGCCATATGAGTAGTCACTCCGAGCGGTACGCCGCCTTCCGTCGGCGCCAGGCCGCCTCCAGCCCCGCCATCGAGGCCTTCCAGGGCCTCTACGGGTTCGAGTTCGATCCGTTCCAGGTCAGGGCCTGCCGGGTCCTGGAGAACGGCCACGGGGTGCTGGTGGCCGCCCCGACCGGCTCCGGCAAGACCGTGGTCGGCGAGTTCGCCGTGCACCTGGCCCTGTCCGAGGGCACCAAGTGCTTCTACACCACGCCCATCAAGGCCCTGTCCAACCAGAAGTACAACGACCTGGTCAAGCGCTACGGCGCCGACCGGGTCGGACTGCTGACCGGTGACAACAGCGTCAACGGCGAGGCCCCCGTGGTCGTCATGACCACCGAGGTGCTGCGCAACATGCTCTACGAGGGCTCCTCCACCCTCGGCGGGCTCGCCTACGTGGTGATGGACGAGGTCCACTACCTCGCCGACCGCTTCCGCGGCGCGGTGTGGGAGGAGGTCATCATCCACCTGCCCGAGTCGGTGCGCATGGTGGCCCTCTCCGCGACCGTCAGCAACGCCGAGGAGTTCGGCGAGTGGCTGCAGCAGGTGCGCGGCGACACCACCGTCATCGTCGACGAGAAGCGCCCGGTGCCGCTGTGGCAGCACGTCATGGTCGGCAACCGCGTCCACGACCTGTTCGTGGACATGGAGGAGGACACCGGCCCGGAGGAGGAGCCCGACTCCGGCGGCCACCGCAGCAAGGGCAAGCGCAAGCGCGAGAGGCGCCGCCCGCAGCAGCACCGGGAGATCGAGGTCGGCGGCCAGAGGCTGCGGATCAACCCGTCCCTGATCCGGTTCGCCGAGGAGGACTCCCGGATCACCCAGCTGGCCGACCGGCGGCGCCACCCGCAGTCCAGGGCCCGGGGCAGCATCCGCCCGCGCTCGCGTTTCGCGCCGCCCTCCCGGACGGCCATCATCGAGGAACTCGACGACGACGGGCTGCTGCCCGCCATCACCTTCATCTTCAGCCGCGCGGGCTGCGACGACGCCGTCCGCCAGTGCGTGGCCTCCGGCCTGGTGCTCACCAGCCCGGAGGAGGCCGCCGAGATCCGCGAGTACGCGGAGACCCGGTGCGCCGACATTCCCCCGGCCGACCTGGCCGTGCTCGGCTTCGACCAGTGGCTCCGCGCCCTGGAGGCGGGCATCTCCTCCCACCACGCGGGGATGCTCCCCACGTTCAAGGAGATCGTCGAGCACCTGTTCTCCCGGGGGCTCATCCGCGCCGTGTTCGCCACCGAGACCCTCGCCCTGGGCATCAACATGCCCGCGCGGACCGTGGTCATCGAGAAGCTCGACAAGTGGAACGGCGAGGCCCACGTCCGGCTCACCCCGGGCGAGTACACGCAGCTCACCGGCCGTGCCGGACGCCGCGGCATCGACGTGGAGGGCCACGCCGTCGTCGTGTGGCAGGCAGGGACCGACCCCGAGGCCGTCGCCAGCCTCGCGGGCACCCGCACCTACCCGCTCAACTCCAGCTTCCAGCCGTCCTACAACATGGCGGTCAACCTGGTGGGCCAGGTCGGCCGCCGGCGCAGCCGCACCATGCTGGAGGAGTCCTTCGCCCAGTTCCAGGCCGACCGCGCCGTGGTCGGCCTGGTCAAGCAGCTGCGCAAGCACGAGGAGGCGCTGGACGGCTACGCCAAGGCCGCCGAGTGCCACCTGGGCGACTTCATGGAGTACGCCTCGCTGCGCCGCGCCCTGAGCGACCGCGAGTCCGTGCTCTCCAAGACCCGTTCGGCCCAGCGGCGCGACGAGGCCCTGGAGAGCCTGGAGAAACTGCGGCCGGGCGACATCATCCGCATCCCGTCGGGCCGCTTCTCCGGACACGCCGTGGTGCTCGACCCCGGACTGCGCCACGACCTGCCCGCACCGCTGGTGCTCACGGCGGACAAGCAGGTCAAGCGGGTCAACGCCAGCGACTTCACCGTTCCCGTGCATCCGTCCGGGCGGATGCGCATCCCCAAGTCCTTCTCCGCCAAGTCGCCCAGGTCCCGCCAGGACCTGGCCTCCACGCTGCGCAACAAGCTCAAGGAGCGCGGCACCGACCCGGTCTACGAGCGGGGCGGACGCGACGCGGGCGAGGACGCCGAGGTGCTGCGGCTGCGCACCGCGCTGCGCGAGCACCCCTGCCACGGGTGCGCGGACCGCGAGGACCACGCCCGCTGGGCGGAGCGGTACTTCCGGCTGAGCCGTGAGACCGACTCGCTGCGCCGCCGGGTCGAGGGGCGCTCGCACGTCATCTCCCGTACCTTCGACCGGGTGTGCGGCGTCCTGGAGGACCTGGAGTACCTGTCCGGGGACAGCGTGTCCGACGACGGGTCGCGTCTGGCCAAGATCTACTCGGAGCTGGACCTGCTCGTCGCCGAGTGCCTGCGCCGGGGGGTCTGGAAGGGCCTCAACCCGGTGGAGCTGGCCGCGTGCGTGGCGTCCCTGGTCTACGAGGCGCGACGCAACGACGACGCCTACCCCCGCGTCCCCTCCGGCCCGGTCGAGACGACCCTTGCCGAGATGGTGCGGCTGTGGGGCGAGCTCAACGAGGTCGAGGCCCGGCACCGGGTGTCGTTCCTGCGCCAGCCGGACCTGGGGTTCGTGTGGACGGCGCACCGGTGGGCGCGCGGCGACCGGCTGGACGACATCCTGCGCCAGGCGGACATGCCCGCGGGCGACTTCGTGCGCACCGCCAAGATGCTGGTGGACATGCTCAGCCAGATCGCCGGGGCGACCGGTGACGCGGAGGTGCGCTCCACCTCGCGCAAGGCCGCCGACCTGGTGCGCCGCGGCGTGGTCGCCTACTCCTCGTTCAACTAGGCGCGTTCTGCGCGGCGGCCGGTCCGGTGGGGCCGGCCGCCGCGGGGAACACCGGCGGTCGCGGGGGCGTTCGTCGCATTGCGGGACCCCGGTGGTCGCAGCCGCTCCCGGCCGGGTCCATCATGGGAGACGCACGGGACCCCCGACACAGGGGCCTGTAGTTCGCAAGACACCTGAAACGAGGCTCGAACAGTGCTGCGCACCCTCATCAACGGCAAGATCCACCGCGCCACGGTCACCCAGGCCGACCTGCACTACGTCGGCTCCGTCACGATCGACGCCGACCTGATGGACGCCGCCGACATCGTCGACGGGGAGCAGGTCCACATCGTCGACATCGACAACGGAGCCCGCCTGGTCACCTACGCCCTCGTCGGGGAGCGCGGCAGCGGGGTCATCGGCATCAACGGGGCCGCCGCCCGTCTGGTCAGCCCCGGCGACCTCGTCATCATCATCGGCTACGCCCAGGTGGACGAGGCCGAGCGCGCCGAGCACGTCCAGCACATCGTGCACGTGGACCGCGACAACAGGATCGTCAAGCTGGGCAACGACCCGGCGGAGCCGGTCCCCGGCGACACGACACTCGTCGCCGGGCGCTGACCGGCCCGGACACGCGCGAGGCGGACGCCCGTGCCGGCGCCCACGGCGTCGGCACGGGCGTCCTGTCCGTGCAACGGCTTTCGGAGCGCACCTACAACCCTTGCAAACTGGCCGATTCCGGCCTGATCGGTCCTCCCGGCGGCGGGTATGCCCACAGTCGGCATGGACGACACAGGAGACGAGGAACAGCGCCGGATCGCCGAGCACATCGAATGGCAGAAGCAGGGGGCGTGGGTCGTCGTCTGGGGGGCCTACACCCGCTGCTTCTGGGCCTACGCGTGCTGGCCGGTGGTCCCCGAGAGCGGCGTCGTCATCAGTGCGCGCGACCCGCACAACCTCTACGCCGAGATGCGCTACGTCGAGCGCGAGCACGACTTCCTGCGCTGGCGCTACGGCCGCGCCTAGGAGGGCGTCTGCTGATTCGGCCCGAACGCACGCGTTCCGCACACGCCCCCGGACGGCGACAGCGGTAAGGCGTTCGCGTCGCGTGGGAGGCGCCACGGGTGGCGGGGGCGCGCCGACCGGCGCGGGCCCTGTGCGTACCGCCGCCGTCCGCCTCGGGGACGCCCGGAGGAACCAGGGACCCGTGGCACGCATGCGCCCCCGCCCCAGCGGACAGACCGGACGTATGGGAACCCTCTACCTCGCGCTCTCCGCCGCCTCCACCAGGCCGGAGGAGACAGCCCCCGACCTGGTCCGCCTGCTCCAGGGGAAGGGGTGGCGGGTCACCGTCCTGTGCACGCCGACGGGCACCCGTTTCCACGACCTCGACGCACTGGAGGCGCTGACCGGGGAACCGGTCCGCGTGGACTTCCGGCGTCCCGGCACCGGCACGAGCCTGCCCCCTCCGGACGCCGTCCTCGCCTGCCCCTGGTCCTTCAACAGCACGAACAGGACCGCCCTCGGCCTCACCGACACGTTCGCCGTCGCGCTCGTCTGCGAGATGATCGGGCGCGGCGTCCCCACGCTCCTGGTTCCCAAGACGGGGGACGGGCTCGCGGGCCATCCCGCACTGGACCGCAGTCTCCGGCTCCTGGACGAGATCCCCCACGTCACGCTTCTGCGCGATCCGGCCCACGGTCTTCCTCCGTGGCGCCGGGTGGCCGAAGCCCTCGCCGGGGCGGCCGTACCGTAGGGGGCGCCCTCCCGTCCCGGTTCTCGGAGCACCGCCCCCGCACGGCTGGATTCAGGCGGTGGTGACCGACCGGGTGTTCCGCGGGCTCGGCCGGGCCCGCGAACGGGTCAACCGCTTCATGGCCGACGCCCGGAACGCGGGGGCGCGGTCGGTGTCCGCCGTCCCTGATGAGGGAGCCGGAGCGGAGGAATTCGCGCTGCTTCCGCGCGAGCGGATCCGCCACCACGCGGGATGACCCCGGGGGAGGATCGCCGGGGACCTCGAAACGCGGTAGACCTCGCCGGTGAGGCCGTGGTGGCCGGTTCCGGCAAGGAACGCCCACCGGGGCGGTTTCCCTGGGATCATCTGCTCCCGACCGAGCCGAACCCCCTGGAAGCGGTGCCATGGCCGACCCCCTGCGAGACAGCGACCCCGCCCACATCGGCCCCTACACGCTGCACGCCCGTCTGGGCGGCGGAGGGATGGGCCAGGTGTTCCTGGGCCGTTCCCCCGGCGGGCACACCGTCGCGGTCAAGGTCGTGCGCCCCGAACTCGCCGACGACGCCGACTTCCGCCGCCGCTTCGCCGCCGAGGTCAAGGCCGCGCGCAAGGTCGGCGGGTTCTACACCGCCCCCGTCGTGGACGCCGACACCGACGCCACCCCGCCCTGGCTGGTCACCGCCTACATCCCCGGCCCCACCCTGCACCGCGCCGTCACCGACCACGGCCCCCTGCCGGCGGAGACGGTGGCTGTTCTCGGCGCCGGCCTGGCCGAGGGCCTGGCCGCCGTGCATGCCCAGGGGATCGTGCACCGCGACCTCAAACCCGCCAACGTCCTGCTGGCCCAGGAGGGGCCCCGCCTCATCGACTTCGGGATCGCCCGCGCCCTGGACACCACCTCCCACACCCACAGTTCCACCGTGCTGGGAACGGCCGCGTTCATGTCCCCCGAACAGGCGAAGGCGCAGAAGGCCGGCCCGGCCTCGGACGTGTTCTCCCTGGGATGCGTGCTCGCCTTCGCGGCCACCGGCTGCAGTCCCTTCGGGGAGGGACCCGCACTCGCGGTCCTCTTCCGGGTGGTCCAGGAGGAGCCCGACCTGGCGGGCCTGCCCGTGCCCCTGGCGGGTCTGATCAGCGCCTGCCTCGCCAAGGACCCTGCGGACCGGCCCGGCCTGGACGACGTGCTGACGGCCCTGACCGCCATATCCTCCGCCCGGGCCCGCGACGGCGGCCGATGGCTGCCCGATGACCTCACCGAGGTCCTGGCCCGCCACACGCTCAACTACACCCGGATCGAGACACCGCAGGCAAGGCCTCCTGCGCGGAAGACGGCCGAGCCGAAGACGAAGCGGTCTCGGGCCTCCGAGCCCGGCACGGCCGCTCCGGACCGGGCGGCACTGGTGGTCGGCAATCTCAGCCTCGAACCGGTGGAGGTCCTCCTCGACGGCATAGCCGTCGGGGCCGTCCCAGTGGGCGGGCGCAGTCGCTTCCCCCTGGAGGCGGGCCAGCACACCGTGCAGGTCGACGCCGGCGGACGGCGCAGCACGGTGCGCCGCATCGAATTCAAGCCGCGCGGCACCGTTCGGAAGGCCTTCGACATCGGAACTGGAAGTAATGCCCGGCCAGAACCGGTGGAGGAGGTGGAATTCAAAGGATCCTGGGGAGTGCCGGAGGTCCTGGGAACAATCTTCCTCCTAGCTTCGATTGTGCTCCTCGGCGGCCTCATCAGCAGCATCGCGAGTCTCATTGACCCCCTGTTGGGTCAACTGTGCATAGCCGCCGGGTTCATCCTGGCCGTCTGGTGGGTCGTCTCCGCGATTGCCGAAGGTCCCCCACATCTTGGTCTGCGCGACAGCGGCCTGACGGCCGGGACCGAGAGGGGGCCAGGAAAGCGGATGGCCTCTTGGCAGGACCTGACTCAGGTCAGCCTGGTCGGTGAGGGAGCCGAGACCCAGTTCGTGATCTGGCCCGGCAAAGACCTCCCCAAGTTCGCCTCGCTCAAGGATTTCCAGGGGGGAAAGGTCGTGTGCCTCGCCAAGGAAATAGGTGCCGCAAAGCATCACGACATCGAGCGCCTGCGCGCGGCGCTGCGGTGGTTCGCCGACGACCGCTGGGTCGAGCAGACCGCCGGACGGCAGGGGGGTCGGTAAGGAAGTGCCACCGGGTGCGGAGCCGTCGGTCCGGGCCCCTGTCCTGTCCGGGGACGGGGGCGTCCTGTCGGCTGTCCGGGGGGAGCGGGTCCGCCGCCGCAGTTCACGGGGCGGGGACCGCCCCCGTGGGGCGGGGACCCGACGCGTCCGCCCCCCTGAGCGGCCGGTTACGATTCCTCCGTAGATAGGACGAATCGGAGAGCAGGCCTCGTGTCGACAGAAAACGCTCATGTCGGGGAGGCCCTCCCCGAGGAGGCGCGCGCCCGCATCCAGCGCCGCACCGTCCTCGTCCTCATGCTCGCCCAGGTGGTCGGCGGCATCGGCATGGGCGCCATGCTCGCCGTGGGCGCGCTCATCGCGCTCGACCTGTCCGGCTCGGACGCCTGGTCCGGTATGGCCACCACCATGATCACCCTGGGCGCCGCCGTGTTCGCCCTGCCGCTGGCGTCACTGGCCGCCCGCCGGGGACGCCGTCCCGGCCTGGCGCTGGGCTGGACGCTCGGCGCCGTCGGCGGAACCACCGTCATCGCCGCCACCGTCCTGGAGTCGTTCGCCCTCTTCCTCCTCGGGATGGTGCTCGTCGGAGCGGGGACCGCGACCAACCTCCAGTCCAGGCACGCGGCCGCGGACCTGGCGTCCGAGGCCACGCGCGGCCGCGACCTGTCCGTCGTGGTGTGGGCGACCACCGTCGGCTCGGTGGCGGGCCCCAACCTCATCGGCCCCAGCGGGAGGGTCGCCGCCCTCCTCGGCCTCCCCGAGCTGCTCGGCCCCGTGGTCTTCACCACCACCGGGTTCGTCCTGGGGGCGGTCCTGATCTTCGCCCTGCTGCGCCCCGACCCCCTGCGCACGGCCACCACCGAGCTGGCCCGCAGCGGAGCCCCCGCCGGTGTACGGCTGTCCGTGCCCGGGGCCCTGCGCGTCGTCGGACGCAGCCCAGGAGCCCTCCTCGCGATCGTGGGCATCGTCGCCAGCCACACGGTGATGGTCGCGGTCATGACGATGACGCCCGTGCACATGTCGCACCACGGCGCCGCGCTGACCGTCATCGGCCTGACCATCTCCCTGCACATCGCCGGCATGTACGGCCTGTCGCCGGTGGTGGGCTGGCTCACCGACCGGTTCGGCCGGGTCCCGGTGCTCCTCACCGGCCAGGTGATCCTGCTGGTCGCGACCGCGGTGTCCGGGACGGCCGGTCACGACGAGGTGCTCGTGACGACGGGGCTGGTGCTCCTGGGGCTGGGCTGGTCCTTCGGTCTGGTGGCGGGGACGGCCCTGCTGGCCGAGTCGCTGTCGGCGGACGTGCGCCCGCGGGTGCAGGGGGTCAGCGACCTCACCATGAACCTGGGCGGCGCCGCGGCGGGAGCGCTGTCCGGTGTGGTGCTGGCCCAGGCGGGGTTCGGCGGACTCAACCTGTTCGCGGCGCTGTTCACCCTGCCCGTGTTCGTGCTCGCGGTGCGCGCCCTGGCGTCCCGTTCCCGAAGCACCCCGCGGACGCCGTGAACCGGGCCCCGTAAAAACATCCGGACCTTTACCGGAAACGCCCCCGCAGCTGTCCTACGAGTCCCCGGACCGCGGTTACCGTGCAGTTTTGGGGCGCCTACCGGCCTCGGTGGGCGGATTCCGCTGACAGGGGGTGTTCTCAGTGACCGGTCGAGAGCCCGAGGACGGGGCGGGGGAAGCGTCGGAACCGCGTCCCGACCCGGTGAACCACCACCCGCCGGAGGAGTGGAGGCCCGGGGACCCCGGGGACCCGGTCGAGGGCGGCCGGCAGCCCCCCGGCGAACCGCCGCACGAGTTCCCCCACCACGATCCGCACATGCGGCAGCCCCCTCCGGGCGGGGAAGGAGAGGGGTACACCTCGCAGGACCCGCCCCCGGGCGGGCACCCCGGCCGGGACCGGCCCTTCGGAGCGCACCCCTACCGGGAGCAGCCCTACGGCGACCACCCGCAGGAGGACGGCGCACCGGGGGAGACCCCCGCCGGCGGATCGTCCGCGCCGGGCGCCGGTGAACTCTCCGAGGGACCCAACGGGCCCGCGCAGGCGGGCTACGAGCACGAGGGGTACCCGCCCGGCTACGGCGAGACGGACACCTCGGAGGCCGGCGCGGGAGGGGCCCCGGACGGAGGCCCGCTCCCCGGGGACCGGAGCTCCGGCCAGGGACCCGGTTACGGCGAGGCGGGCGGCTACCCGTCCGGCCAGGGGCCCGGGTTCGCGTCGGACTCCGGGTACGCGGCCCACCACGACCCCGGACAGGGCTACGGGCAGGGGCCCGGGTACGGCCCGGGACAGCCGCCCGGATACGGCCCGCCGGGCTACGGGCAGGGGCCCGCCTACGGCCAGGGCTGGCAGCCGCAGCCCGGCTACACCTACCCGCCCCAGGGCGGTTACGGACCGCCGGAGACCAGACCCACGCCCTGGGGCAAGATCATCGGGATCGGCTGCGGCGTCCTGCTGCTCCTGCTCCTCCTCGGCGGCGGGTGCACGGCCATCGCGCTGATCTCGGCGGGCGTCGGCGACCGGACCACGGAAGGGTCCGGGGAGCGGGCCCCCGGGGACGAGGGGCTGACCGAGACCCGGGGCGCGGAGGTCACCGCCGGCGAGACCGACTTCGAGCCCAGTCCGCTCTACGCCGAGGGCGTCTACACGAGCGTCGCCGTCTCGGTCACCAACTCCGGCGAGGAACAGCTGGACGTCAACCCGCTCTACTTCAGCATCGTGGACGAGGAGGGCTCCGTCCACAGCACCAGCGAGGCCATCGGCATGGACGCCAACGAGCTCGGCGCGCAGACCCTCGCCCCGGGACAGACCACGTCCGGGGCGATCACGGTCGAGGGCCGGGTGGACGCGGCGCGCGTCGTCTTCGAGCCCTTCTACAGCGGCCCGGTCGAGGCGCCGGTCACCTGAGGCCGGTGGCGGGGGCACAGGACCCCGGGCTGTGCGCAGGCGTGCGTCAGGGGGCCAGGGCGGGGTCGCGCAGCCACTCGGACAGGGCCTCCTGGCGCTCGCCGTCGCACTTGAGGGGGCAGGTGGTGCAGTAGCCGTGCTCGGGGTCGCCCTTGTAGTCGAAGCAGCAGGTGCCCCGTACGGCCCAGGTCCCGCGCGGGTTCTCCGGGGCGAAGGGGAACAGGCGGGGCCGTTTGCGGGTCACGGCGCCCGCCTCGACCACGGCGTCCGCCAGCCGGGTGGCCAGTCCCCAGGCCTCCTCCGCGTCGCGGCCCAGGTACCGGGCCGGGTTGAGCATGTAGAAGTGCAGGGTGTCGAGCACCCACCCCCACAGGGTGCGCCTGCCCGCGCGCGAGTGCGCGTGCAGGGCCTCGACCAGGGGCGAGAAGGTGGCGAACAGGCCCTCGGCGGCCAGGCGCAGCTGGTCGTCCTCGTTCCGGGCGGCCACCGTCCCGGGACGGCCCGCGGCCGGGTCGTCCGGCAGCACGGCCAATCGGGTGTCGACCGACGCGGGGGTGCGGAACCGCGCCTGGACGGTGTCCCAGGGCAGGTACAGGCGGTCCGGGGACAGGACCGGCGCGCGCCCGGTCAGGTACAGGGAGGCGGAGACCAGGAAGATGGGCTCGCGCAGGGTGACCCGGAGGAAGTTGGTGGCTGCCGGGAGCCGGTGCCCGGGACCGTGCTCGGTCTGCAGCTTGTCGAACAGGACCGGCACCCAGCCCTCCGACGCCAGGGAGTCGGACCGGTACCAGTGCACGCCGCCGACCGTGTGGGAGTGCAGGTCGTCGAGGGGGAGGAGGGCGGGCAGAGGCGCGAACCTGAGCCCCGCGCAGGCGTCGCGGAGCGTGTCGAGCGGGTCTGGAGTCACCGCGGAACCTGCCCTTCGTCGCTGATGCCGTCGTGTCCGGGGGTGCGTTGTCGCAGTTCACACCCCGGGGGTACGGGTACATCTGCGTCTCTTAAGTGAGGCTACCCTAACGAGTGGTGATGTCGCAATGAACGTCGGGGTGACCCGGATCCTTCCCCGAAGCGCGGTCGGAAAGTCCGGTTCGCTCGAAATCTGGTGCGTTTTTGTCTTTTGTCCGCTGTTCCGGGTGTCCGGGATGTGCGGTGCGGAGCCGCGGCAGCGCCGTCGCCACCGCGGCCCCGCACCGGATCACGCCGTCCTCGGGGCGCGTGCCCCGCGTCCGCGGGGGCGGCGGTACTTGAGCCACCACTCCACGAACAGCAGGGGGAGCACGGTGTTGAGGAACGCCGCGCCCGGGGCGATGTCCAGGATCAGCGCCTCCATGTCACCGCCGTAACCCGACTCCAGGCGGGGCAGTGCGGCGAGCATCAGCAGGGGCACGCTCACCCTGGCGAGGGGGATGGACAGGATCAGCGCGAAGCTGCGCAGCATCCACTCCCGGTGCACGCCGTACCGGCGCCGGCGGGCCATCGTGTAGCCGATGGCGGTGAAGGCCAGCCACGAGAGGGCCCACACGGTGTTGATGAGGGCGACCGAGGTCCCGCCGTGGCTGTACGGCGCGATGAGCAGGGCCGGCACCCCGACGAAGGGGATGCCGAACACGACGTAGGCGCGCCCGCTCCACCGGTGCACGGCGGGGTACGCCAGGCGCAGCCAGGGCCACACCTGGAGGGTCACCAGTGCCATGAGCACGGTGCCGCCGAAGATGTGCGTCAGCAGCATCGGGTAGTACCAGCCGGGTTCCTCCCAGATCGGTATGGGCGCGGTCGCGGGGTCCAGTCGCGCGTAGGGCGGGACGGAGAACGCGGCGAAGGTCCCGCAGAGCAGGGCCAGCGGTGCGATCCAGGGGCGCTCCCACCAGCGCGCGGCGGGCCGCTTACGGCCGGCGCCCGTTCCGGGGGGCTCCGCGGTGGAGGTGGTCATGGGTCTTCTCCTCTGTCGTGAGGGGGCGAGGAGCGGGGCAGGGCTCGCGGTGGCGCGGCGGGACCGGGTCAGCGGCTGAGCCGCCGGAAGCGCCGCACGGCCAGGGGCGCGGCCACGGCGACGGCGAGGACCGGGACGGCCAGCGCCAGCAGGAGGGCGTTCTCCGAAGGCCAGGCGTCGGAGGGCAGCGACGGGTTCCCGAACAGGTCGCGGGTGGCGGTGACCACCGCCGAGAGCGGGTTCCACTCGGACACCGGGGCCAGCCAGGACGGCATCGCCGAGGAGGGGATGAAGCTCGTCGAGAGCATGGTGACCGGGAAGACCAGCGGGTAGACGACCATGCTCACCGCGTCGGGAGTGGGAAGCAGAAGGCCCATGAGCACCCCCAGCCACACCAGGGCCAGCCGGAAGAGCAGAAGCACCCCGATCGCGGCGGCGGCGCCCCCGGGGCCGTCCTCGGCGCGCCAGCCCATCGCCAGCCCGACGAGGAGCAGCACGGCCACCTCGGCGCCCGCACGGGCCATGTCGGTCAGGACGCGGGCGCCCAGCACGGCCACCGGGGACATGGGGAGCGTGCGGAAGCGGCTCATCACGTCGCGGTCGGTGTCGCGGGCGATGCCGGAGGCGGTGCCGCCGACGCCGTAGACCATGACCATCGCGACCATCGCCGGGACCAGGAACGCCCGGTAGCCGTCCGTCCCCGGCGGTGCCATCACGTCCCCGAACACGTAGCCGAAGAGCAGGACCATCATGACCGGCATGGTGATCGCGATGGCCGGCTCGAAGGGGTCGCGCGCCATGTGCAGGAGGTTGCGGCGGGTCAGGACCAGGGTGTCGGAGAGCGCCTTGCGCCACCCGCGGAGGGCGCCCGGCGGGCGGGGCGGGCCGTCCCCGGGCGGTGTCGGGCGGGGCGTGGTTCCGAGGCCGGCGGCGGTCATCGGTACTCCTTCCGGAGGGTGTCGTCGGAGGCGGCCGGGTTCCCGGAGCCCCCGCCGGAGCGGTCGGCGGCGGGCTCCCCGGTGAGGGCGAGGAAGACCTCGTCCAGGCTGGGGCGGCGCACGCCGACGTCCTCCACCCGCAGGCCCGAGCCGTCCAGCGCGCGGACCACCGCGGTCAGCACGGCCATGCGGTCCCCGGCGGGGACGCTGACGCGCTGCTCACGGCGGTGGACGCCGACCGCCCCGGGGACGGCGGAGCGCAGGAGTTCGGCGGCGGCCTCCAGGTCGGCGGGGTCGCGGACGATCACGTCGACGCGGTCGCCGCCCGCCCTGGTCTTGAGGGAGTCGGGCGTGCCCTCGGCGATGACCCGGCCGCGGTCGAGCACGGCGACGGAGTCGGCGAGCCGGTCCGCCTCCTCCATGTACTGGGTGGTGAGGAGCACGGTCGTGCCGGAGGCCGCCAGGGCGCGGACCGAGTCCCAGACCTGGAGGCGGCTGCGCGGGTCGAGCCCCGTGGTGGGCTCGTCCAGGAACAGCACGGCGGGCCCCTGGACGAGGCTCACGGCCAGGTCGAGGCGGCGGCGCATGCCGCCGGAGTAGCCGTCGGCGCGCCGGTCGGCGGCCCCGACCAGGTCGAAGCGCTCCAGGAGGGCCTCGGCGCGGTCCGCGGCCTCGCGGGGGCCGAACCCGTACAGGCGGCTGAACATGACGAGGTTCTCGCGGCCGGTGAGGAGTTCGTCCACCGACGCGTACTGGCCGGTCAGGCCGATCCTGGTGCGGACCAGGTCGGCCTGGGCGACCACGTCGTACCCCGCGACGAGGGCGTGCCCGGCGTCGGGGCGCAGCAGCGTGGCCAGGGTGCGCACGACGGTGGTCTTGCCGGCGCCGTTGGGCCCGAGCAGGCCGAGGACGGTCCCGGGCGGGACCGTCAGGTCGACGCCGTCCAGGGCCCGGGTGGAGCCGTAGTGCTTGCGGAGCCCCCGGGCGCTGATGGCCGGGGTCGGGTGGGTCATGGCGTGCGCCCTCTCAACTGTTTATCTCATACACGTATTAGTGTAATAGATACACAGTTTTAGGATGGGTGTCAACGCGACCTGGAAGCCGAAGGGGCGCAGCCGACGACTGGTGGGGTATGACGACCGAGCAGCAGCCGACGAGCCGGACGACGCGGGAGGTGGACCTCCTGTGGGGACTGGACCGGCCCGCCCCCAGACGCGGGCCCCGGCCCAAGCTCAGCCGGGAGGCCGTCGTCGACGCCGCCGTCGCCGTCGCGGACGCGGAGGGCCTGGAGGCCGTCTCCATGCAGCGGGTCGCCAAGGAGCTCGGCTACACCACGATGTCCCTCTACCGGCATGTGGACAGCAAGGAGGACATGCTCGTCCTCATGAGCGACCGGGCCATGGAGGGGACGCCGCCCGCGCCGCGTCCGGACCGGGGGTGGCGGGCCGGGGTCGAGGAGTGGGTCCACGAGGTGATGGAGGTGTACCGCCGCCACCCCTGGGCGATCCAGCTCCCGCTCAGCGGGCCGCCCGTCGGGCCCAACGGCCTCCGCTGGATGGAGGCGGGCCTGCGCGAGGTCGTCCGCTCGGGGCTCGACGTGGGGGGCGCGCTCCAGATGCTCTCGATGCTCTCCTCCCTGCTGCGCGACACGCTCCGCCTGGAGGCGGACATGGCGCGCGCGGCGAGGGAGGCGGGGAGCACGATGGCCGAGGCCGAGCGCGACTACAGCGTGGGCCTGCGCAAGGTCGTCACCCGCGAGGAGTTCCCCACGATCGCGATGATGCTGGAGAGCGCGGTGCTGGAGGAGGAGCCGCCGCCGGGGCGTCCGGACCGGCTCGGCGGCCCCGCGGAGGAGTTCGACTTCTCCCTCCACCGCGTCCTGGACGGCATCGAGGTCCACGTCGGGCGACTGCGCGCCGAGCGGGAGGCCGGGGGCGGGGACGCCCCCGCCCGCTAGCCGCGCTCCCGCGACCGGTCAGCGCACCAGCACCAGGTGGTGCCTGGCCAGCACCGCCACGATCTCCGCGGCCCGCTCCGGGGCCACCCCCGCGCGGTCGGCCAGCGCGCCCACCGTGAGCGAGCGCTCCTGCGCCAGCACCGCCAGGACCGGCTCCACCTCGGCGGGGAACCGGTACCGCCGCCCGCTCACCGACACCGCGACCCGCCCGTCCTCGCGGACGAGCGGCGGAGGCAGGATCGGCACGAACTCCACCCGGGCGTCCTCCGGCGGAGCCCCCTCCTGGACGGGCCACGGGAGCGAGAACGACGTCCGGCGCGGGAACCGGGCGTCCCGCTCGGCCAGGAAGTCGTCCACGCCCCACTCCTCGGCCAGCTCCACCAGCCGCGCCGCCAGCTCGTGCTGGTGCTTGCGCCGCACGTCGGGGTCGCAGAAGCGGGGCAGGTCCCGCCGGAACCCCTCCTCTGCGAACAGCCGCCGCACCAGGGCGTCCGCCCAGTCCACCCCGGTCGCGCGGGTGAACCCGAAGGTCAGGTGCATGCTCACGTCGCCCGTCCCGGTCACGGTGTGCCACCAGCCGCGCGGCACGTGGATCACCTGGCCGGGGCGCAGGACCCCCTCCCACACCAGGTGCAGCCCGCCGTCGGCGTCGCGGGGGGGCTCGTGGTCGTGCTCCAGGTCGTTCTTCATCGGGAAGGGGCGCGAACCGGGGCCGTGCACCTGCCAGTGCTTGGTGCCCTCCACCTGCACGATCACGGTGTCGTGGTCGTCCCAGTGGGTGTCGAAGCCGCGCGACTCGCCCCAGATCAGGTACAGGTTGGCCTGCGCGCGCTCGCGTACGAGCCGCATCAGGTCGTCGGCCGCCGCCCCCACGGGCGGGTGCATCCTGTCGACCCCGTCCAGGACCAGGCTCGCCCCCGCGCGCAGTTCCCGGTAGAGCGCCTCGGGGCGCACCACCCGGCGCTCGGTCCGCGAGGCGGTCGCCGTCTCGGTGTAGCGGTCGACCGGGACGGGAGACCCGTCGCGGTGCAGGCGCAGTCTCGGCGGTTCCGGCGAGCACGCGGCCAGCAGCCCGTTGAGGTCGTCGAAGGTCAGCAGCGAGCGCACCGCCTCCGCCCCCAGGTCGGCGAAGACGAACTCCTCCGACAGGCGTGTGGTGAGGGCCTCCCGCCCCACGATGTCGTACAGCGTCCGGGTGAACAGGTGGCCGGGGTCGGTCACGGGTCGTCCTTTCCGTACAAGGGGGAGGGGGCGCCGCCCGGCCCGGGCGACC
>NZ_JBSHDN010000065.1:0-32040 GCF_053616335.1 Nocardiopsis sp. NPDC055824 | reverse complement strand
GTCCGGAGGCGCCGGGGGACCGACGGCGCGATCCTGGTCCGGCCGGGAGTCGAGCGGGGGGCGCGGGATGGACGTCGAGGAGTACGTGGTCGCCACGCTGGTGATCGTGGTCGCGGTGATCTGCGGCCGACTGGTCGCGGGACGGCTCCGGGTGCCGGGCGCGGTCGTGCTGGTGCTGCTCGGCATGGCCCTGGGGGTCGTGCCGTGGATGCACTCGCTGTCGGTCTCCCCCGAGGTCATCCTCCTCGTGTTCCTGCCGCCGCTGATCTACAACGCGGCGTTCTTCTCCTCGCCCCGCGACATGCGCGACCTGATGCGGCCCATCGCCGTGATGGCGGTGGGGGTGACCCTGGCCACCGCGTTCGGCCTGGCCGCGGTCCTCCACCTGCTGCTGCCCTCGGTGGGGTGGCCCGCCGCGATCGCCCTGGGCGCGGCGATCGCGCCGACGGACGCCGTGGCCGCGTCGGCCATCCTCAAGCGGGTGGGCACCCCGCGCAGGGTGCTGACGATCCTGGAGGGCGAGTCCCTGATCAACGACGGGGTGGCGCTGACCCTGTTCAGCCTGGCCGTCACCGCGATGGCGCGTCCGCTCACGCCGCAGGAGGGCGTGGTGGAGCTGGTGAAGGTCGTGGTGAGCGGCCTCCTCTACGGGGCCGTGGTGGCCGCGGCGGTCGCGTGGTCGCGTACGCGCATGCGGGACCCGTCCCTCCAGCTGATGGTGGTGCTGGTCACGCCGTTCGTCGCGTACATCCCGGCGGAGATGGCCGGGTTCTCCGGCGTTCTGGCGGCGGTGGTCGCCGGGTTCTACCTGGGCACGCGGGGCGAGGGCCTGCTGCCGCCGAGGGTGCGGGTGAACGGGCAGACGATCTGGTCGACGCTGGTGAGCCTGCTGGAGTCGATGCTGTTCGTGGTGCTGGGGCTCCAGCTGGACGCGGTGGCGGCGGCCGTGCGGGACCACTTCGCCCTCCTGGGGCTGCTCGGGGTCGCCCTGGCGACGACGGCCGCGGCGGTCGTCCTGCGCATGGCGCTGATGCTGGCCGTCATCCCGGTGCAGCGGGTGGTGCGGTTCCTCAACCTGGAGGTCTCGTCCTTCCGGGAGCGGATCGTCATCGGGTGGAGCGGGATGCGCGGGGCGGTGTCGCTGGCGATCGCCCTGTCCCTGCCCGCCACGCTGGGCGGGGAGCCCTTCACCGACCGGGGCGCGCTGGTGTTCGTGGCGGGCGCGGTGGTGCTGGGGACACTGGTGGGTCAGGGGATGACGCTGCCGCTGGTGCTGCGGCGGCTGGGCCTCGCCGAGGAGGGCGCCCGGCAGCGGGAGTTCCTGCGGGCGGACGAGCAGATGAGCTGTGCGGCTCTGGGCAAGGTGGACGAGCTCCTCCGCGAGGGGGAGCTGGACGAGAGGACCGCCGACTCCCTGCGCGGCGTGTACGTCCGCCGGGTGAGCCAGGTGCGGGGGCTGCTCGACGCGGGGGACGGCCGGGCCCGGCAGCGGGTGGACAGCGGCAAGGCGGTGCACGCCCAGATCACGCAGGCGCGGCGGGACATGCTGATGTCGATGTACCGGGAGGGCGACATCGACCACGAGGTGTTCCGGGCGATGAGCCGCGATCTGGACATCCGGGACACGGGGACCGGTCCGTACGGCGCTTGAGCGGGGCCGCGCCCGGAGTGCCGCGGGGCCGGCGGGGCCGCCGCGCGGACGCCCGGACGGCGACGCCCCGGGCCGTCGCGCGGTACACGGCCCCGAAGAAAGTGGTACGCGATCCCAAAGAAAACTGCAAACTTTCCTTACCATTTTCATTGACGGAACCGGAAGCCAACTTTAAAGTTTCCTAACAATTAAGCGGCTCCCCCGGGAGCCCCCTTCGTCTCCCCCGCTCGACGAAAGGAGCACCCCCATGCTCAGGACTCATCGCCACAGCCGGTCCAAGGGACGCAAAGCCGCTCTCGCCGGTACCTTCGCGGTTCTGGCGGCCGCACTCGTGGCGGGCTTCACCCAGATCGCCCCCTCTCCCACCGAGGCGGAGACCGTGGCCGACGGCGAAACCGTCCAGACCCAGCAGACCGGGCAGTGGCTCACCGGTTACTGGCACAACTTCGAGAACGGCTCCGGGGTGATGCCGCTGACGGAGATCCCCGCCGAGTACAACATGGTGGCCGTCGCCTTCGCCGACAACCACGCCACCCTCGACGGCGGCATCACCTTCAACCTCGCGAGCAGCGAACTGGGCGGCTACACCGACGCGCAGTTCCGGAGCGACATCGCGGCCGTCCAGGCCCAGGGGCGCAAGGTCATCATCTCCGTGGGCGGCGAGCTCGGCCACGTGAACGTCACCAACCCGACCCAGGCGCGGAACTTCGCCGACACCGCCCACCAGCTGATGCAGGACTACGGGTTCGACGGGGTCGACATCGACCTGGAGCACGGCATCAACGCCCAGCACATGTCCGACGCCCTGCACGACCTCGGCTCCCGGGTCGGTCCGGGCCTGATCGTCACCATGGCCCCGCAGACCATCGACTTCCAGAGCCCCGACCGCGAGTACTACAAGCTCGCGACGGACATCGCCGACATCCTCACCATCGTGAACATGCAGTACTACAACTCCGGGTCGATGCTCGGCTGCGACGGCCAGGTGTACAGCCAGGGCACCCCGGACTTCGTCGCGGCGCTCGCCTGCATCCAGCTGGAGATGGGACTGCGCCCCGACCAGGTCGGCCTGGGCCTGCCCGCGGTGCGGTCCGCGGCCGGCGGCGGCTACATGGCGCCGAGCCAGGTGGTGCGCGCACTCGACTGCCTGGAGACCGGCGCCAACTGCGGCTCGTTCTCCCCCCAGACGCCGTACGGTCCCATCGGCGGCGTGATGACCTGGTCGATCAACTGGGACGCCACCAGCGGTTACGCCTTCGCGAACACCGTCTCCGCCCGCCTGGGCAACCCGGGCGGCGGACAGCCGACGGAGCAGCCCACCGAGCAGCCGACGGAGCAGCCCACCCAGCAGCCCGGCGAGTGCACCGCCTCCGCCTGGTCGTCCGGCTCCACCTACACCCAGGGCGACCGCGTGGCCCACGGCGGCCGCGAGTACCAGGCCCGCTGGTGGACCCGGGGCGAGGAGCCGGGCACGACCGGCGAGTGGGGCGTCTGGACCGACGTCGGCGCCTGCTAGGGCCATAGCCGCGCGGAGCCCCCTCCCCTCCCGCTGCGCGCGGTTCCCGCGGACCCCCTCCCACCACTCCCATCCCTGTGGGGGTCCGCCTCCCAGGAGAAGGGGCGGAGCGCCGTCACCCGGCGTTCCGCCCCTTCGTGCTCCCCCGGCCCCGGGCGCGCCCGCCGGCGGACCCCTCAGACCAGGGGGAGGGACGGGCGCAGGACGCTCGGCGCCACGCCGTCGCTGGCCTCCGCGACGCGCTGCCGCTCCTGCGGCACCTCCCCGTAGAGGGTGGTGCGCTGCCGGACCGGCCGACCGGTCGGCTCGACCATGGAGCGGATGTCGGTGATCGTCTTGTACGACCCCTGCCCCGAGCCGGCCATGCGGCTGATGGTCTCCTCCATCAGGGTGCCGCCCACGTCGTTCACGCCGCCCGCCAGCAGTTGGCGGCAGGTGTCCTCCTCCAGCTTCACCCACGAGCACTGGATGTTGTCGATGTGGCCGTGCAGCAGCAGGCGGGCCAGGGCGTGCACCGCGCGGTTCTCCCTGACGGTCGGCCCCGTGCGGGCCAGCCCGGCCAGGTAGATGGGCGAATTGGTGTGCACGAACGGCAGCGGCACGAACTCGGTGAACCCGCGGCGCCCGTTGCGCTCCACCGACCGCTCCTGGAGGGAGCGCAGCAGCTTGATGTGCGCCACCCAGTGCCTCGGCGAGTCCACGTGGCCGTACATCATCGTCGACGTGGTCGGGATGCCCAGGTCGTGCGCGGTCGTGATCACGTCGATCCACTCGCTCGCGGGCAGCTTGCCCTTGGTGAGGATCCAGCGGACCTCGTCGTCGAGGATCTCCGCGGCCGTGCCGGGGAGGGACCCCAGCCCCGCCTCGCGGGCCCGGGTCAGCCACTCGCGCACCGGCAGGTCGGTGCGGGCGGCCCCGTTGACCACCTCCATCGGGCTGAACGCGTGGACGTGCATGTCCGGGACGCGCTCGCGCACGGCCGACGCGATGTCGAAGTAGGCGGTGCCGGGCAGGTCCGGGTGGATGCCGCCCTGCATGCACACCTCGGTCGCCCCGGCCTTCCAGGCCTCCTCGGCCCGGTCGGCCACCTGGTCGAGCGAGAGCGTGTACGCGTCGGCGTCGGTGCGGCGCTGCGCGAACGCGCAGAACCGGCAGCCGGTGTAGCAGACGTTGGTGAAGTTGATGTTCCTGGTCACGACGTACGTGACGTCGTCACCGACGACGTCGCGCCGTACGCGGTCGGCCAGGTCCGCGAGGGCTTCGAGCTCGGGGCCGTCCGCGTGCAGCAGGGCGAGCGCCTCGTCGTCGTCCAACCCGGCGGGGTCGGCCTCCGCGCTGCGCAGCGCCGCGGCGATGTCCGGGTCGAACCTGCGGGGCACCGCGCCTTCCCGGTCCACTCCGGAGCGCAGTTCGTCCCAGTCGCCGTAGACGGAGTCGAAGTCGCTCCGGCGGTCGCCGGTGCGCCCCTCGGTGTCGATGCCCGTGTGCAGGTCGGTGCGGCCGGAGGAGACCAGGACGGCCTCGCGCTCCTGCCAGGGCCGCCCCTCGATGACCGCGTCCTCGCGGGCCAGGCCGGTCTCCGGGTCGGCGAGCGCGGCGACGTGCCCGGCCAGGCGGGGGTCGAGCCACGGCTCACCCGCGCGGATGTACTCGGGGTAGACGGTGAGCCGCTCGCGGAGCGTGAACCCCTGGCCGGCGGTGCGCGCGGCCAGGTCGTCGATCTGGGGCCAGGGGCGCTCGGGGTTGACGTGGTCGGCGGTGAGCGGCGAGACGCCGCCCCAGTCGTCGATGCCCGCGCGCAGCATCAGCGCGTACTCGTCCACGCCGCCCGACTCCGCCCCGATGAGGTTCGGGGGCGCCTGGATGTGCGCCTTGGGGCCCATGACCAGGCGGGTGACCGCGATCGTGGCGGCCATCTCCTCGCGTTCGGCGTCGGGCCGGTGCATCATCGCGGTGCCGGGCTTGGCGCGGAAGTTCTGCACGATGACCTCCTGGACACCGCCGTGGCGGCGGGAGACCCCGCGTATCGCGAAGACGGACTCGGCGCGGTCGGCGACCGTCTCGCCGATGCCCAGGAGGATGCCGGTGGTGAAGGGGACGCTGGAACGGCCCGCGTCCTCCAGCGCCCGCAGCCGCACCGCGGGGTCCTTGTCGGGACTGCCGTAGTGCGCCTGGCCCTTCTCGGTGAAGAGCCGGGTGGAGGTGGTCTCCAGCATCATCCCCATCGACGGGGAGACCGGCTTGAGCCTCTGGAAGTCCGACCAGGTCATGACGCCCGGGTTGAGGTGGGGGAGGAGCCCTGTCTCCTCCAGGACCATGATCGCCACGGCCCGCACGTAGGACAGGGTGTCGTCGTAGCCGTGCGCGTCGAGCCACTCGGCGGCCTGCTTCCACCGGTCCTCGGGCCGGTCCCCGAGGGTGATGAGCACCTCCTTGCAGCCCGCCTCGGCGCCCTTGCGGGCGATCTCCAGGACCTCGTCGGGCGACATGAAGGGCGAGTCCAGGCGGCCGGGGACCGTCGCGAACGTGCAGTAGTGGCAGCGGTCGCGGCACAGGCGGGTCAGGGGGACGAACACCTTGCGGCTGTAGGTGATGACGCCGGGGCGGCCCGCGGCCTCCAGTCCGGCGTCGCGCACCCTGCCGGCGTGTTCGAGCAGGGTCTCCAGGTCCTCCCCCCTCGCGTGCAGGAGGACCTCCGCCTCGGCGACGTCGAGCGTCTTGCCGTCCCGGGCCCTCGCCAGGGCCCGGCGCATCGCGGAGGGGGTCGGCGGCCGGGAGGCCGGGGCCTGGGAGGACACGGGGAAGGGGTCGTTCGCACCACTCATAGAGCGCACCCTACGCCCCGGCCGTTCCGCCCACGCGGACGCATCGCCGCTCGCGGAGGGGCCGGGGCCGCGCCGGCGGTGACCGGGCCCCGGCCCCTCCCCCGCCGCCCGTGCCGCCCATGCGGGGACACGGGTGCGACCCCGGGCGGGGCGGAAGAGACATAGGGTCGGCAGGTGAGCGAAGGAGGAGTTGCGTGCTGAGTCGGCTGCGCGGCAACCCGTGGGTCCGGTTGGCGCTCTTCCTCGCGGTGTGCGCGTGCGCGGGCGCGGCCCTGCACGCGAACTGGGCGCAGGCCCGGGACGCCGCCGCCGAGCTCCCGCTGTGGGTGCTCCCGGCCGCAGTCCTCTCGGGCATGGCGGGGCTGACCGCCCAGATGCTCGCCTGGAGGGCCCTGCTGGCCGGGCTCGGCTCACCGCTGCCGCGCCGGGTGGCGTCCCGCGTGATGTTCGTGGGCCAGCTCGGCAAGTACCTCCCGGGCTCGGTGTGGGCGTTCGTCGCCCAGGTCGAGCTGGCGCGTGACCGGGCCGTGCCGCGGTCCCGTGGCGCCGCCGCGACCCTGCTCGCCGTCGGCGTGACGGTCGCGGTGAGCCTGGCCGTCGCCGCGGTCGCCCTGCCCCTGTCGTCGGCGGAGGCCGCCCGGCGCTGGTGGTGGGCGCTGGCGCTGGCGCCGCTCCTGCTCGCCGCCCTGCACCCCCGCGTGGTCGGCCTGGGCATCCGGCTGGCCGCCCGCCCGTTCGCGCGCTTCCGGGAGGTGGCGGAGGCCGGTCCGCTCGGTCTCGGCGGGAGGGCGATGGCCTCGGCCGCGGGGTGGACCCTGGTGGCGTGGGTTCCCCTGGGGGCACACGTGTGGTTGCTGACCTGGGCCGTCGGCGGCGACGCGGTGCGCTCTCTGGGCCCGGCCGTCGGCGCGTACGCGCTGGCCTGGACGCTGGGCCTGCTGGTCGTGTTCGCCCCCGCCGGGCTGGGCGTGCGCGAGGCGGTCCTGGTGGTGGCGCTGGCCCCGGTGGTGGACGCCGGGGCGGCCCTGGTGGTGGCGGTGCTGTCGCGGCTGGTGATGACCGCCGCGGACCTGGCCTGGGCGGGGCTGGCGGTCGTGTTGTCGCCCGCGCCGGAACCGGGCGCCGACGCGTCGCACGGCGGCCCCGCACGGGCGCGCTGAGCCCACCGGCCGCAGCCGCCGCCCGCGCAGGCGGCGGCCCCGCGCGGGCGCGCCGAGCCCGGATCCGCGTCCTCCCCCGGCGCCCCGCGCCTCAGGCCCCGAGCAGGCGCTCGGTGTAGGCACGCCAGTAGGGGTCGGCGTCCACCGGACGGACCCCTGCGCGCAGCCGCGCCGGCTCCCCCGGGGCGTAGAACTCGCCGAGCGCGCGGGCCAGGTCGGCCGCGTCGCCCGGCTCGCACAGCAGGCCGTCGACCCCCTCGCGCACGTGGTCGGCGAGCGTCCCGGCGCGGGTCGCCACGACCGGCAGCCCGTGCTCGTGGGCCAGCCACACGTTCTGGGTGGCGGTGGCGGTCCGGTAGGGCAGGACGACGGCGTCGGCGGAGCCGAACAGGCCGGGGAGGTCCTCCGCGGGCACGTACCCGTCGAGGAGCCGGACCCGGTCGGCGATCCCGAGCGCGGCGGCCCGGGCCTCCAGCTCGGCCGTCCCGCCCCAGAACTCCCCCGCGACGGTCAGCGTCACGTCCGGCGGCGCTCCCTCGGCCAGGGCGCGCAGCAGCAGGTCGACGCCCTTGTAGGGACGGACGATGCCGAGGAACAGCAAGTGCCTGCGCTCGCCGCCCGGGGGCACTCCGTCCGCGGCCGCGGCTCCCCCCGTCTCGGGCAGGTGCGGCGGCATCTCGGCGACCACGGGCACGGCTCGGCCCGGGCCGAGCAGGCCCTCGGCGAGGAGGGCCTGTCCGGGCGAGTGCGTGACCACGCCGTCGGTCCGGCGCAGCAGGGCGCGGACCAGGGACACGTCGACCGGCCGCCGCTCGTGCGGCAGCACGTTGTGGCACAGCGCCACCACCCTGGTGGCGCCGCGACGGGACCTCACCCCGGCGAGGATGCCGAGGTAGGCGGGCACCTGGACCGGCGAGAACACGGTGAGGACCACGAGGTCGGCCTCGCGCGCCAGCCGCCGCCCCGCCCGCCACCACCCGTCCGGCCGGTACCAGGCCAGGTCTCGGCGGGTGTCCGGGTACGGCTCCCCCTCGGGGTCGGCTATGGTCTGCCGCCCCGGGTACAGGGCGGCGGGGTACTGGGCGCGCCAGGACTCGATCGCCGTGGGGTGGCCGAGCGCGCTCAGCCGGTGGGCGAGCTCGGTGGTGTGCCTGGCCCCGCCGCCCTTGTACGGGTGTGCGGGTCCCACGAGCGCGACCCGGGCCGGAGCGCCGGTCACGGGTTCTCCCGGGAGCGCACGATCAGGTCGGCCAGCAGGGCGATCGCCGCGATGATCAGGCCCGTCATCAGGATCATGACGGTGTTGTTGGGGATGTACAGCGGGTTGCGCACCTGGTCGAACACGAACTTGGCCGTGCCGAGGCCCAGCAGCACCAGCGCGGGGGGCATGAGGACCTTGAGCGGGTTGAAGTACATGACCATGCGCAGCACCTGCAGGATGTACCGGTAGGCGTCGCTGACGAAGTGGAACTTGGACTTGCCCGCCCGCTTCGCGTACTCGATGGGCACGTACCTCACCGGGTGCTGGTTGGACAGGAACGCCAGTGTGATGGTGGTGACGCAGGAGAACCCGGGCGGCAGCAGCCTCAGGTAGGGGCGGGCGACGTCGCGCCGGAAGACGCGCAGCCCGGAGTTGAGGTCGGGGATGCGGGTGTTCGTGAGCCGCTCGGCGATCTTGCGGATCATCCACTTGGCGGGGACCCGCAGCGCCTTGTGCGAGCCCATCTCCTGGGTGCGGGCGCCCACGACCTGGTCCAGCTCGGGGTCGGCGTCGAGCATGGCGACGAGTTCGGGGATGCGCTCGTTGGGGTAGCTCATGTCCGCGTCGGTCCACACCACGAACTCGCCCCGCGCCCGCTGGCTGCCGAGCCGGCGCACGGTGCCGGATCCGCCGTTGTGCCCGAACGCGATGACGCGCATGTGCGGGTAGAGGCCCTGTACGTCGCGCAGGCGCTCCAGGGTGCGGTCGGTGGAGGCGTCGTCCACCGCGAGCAGCTCGTAGCCGTAGCCGGAGCCGTCCATGGCGGCACAGATCCGTTTGACCTCGTCGACGACGTGGTCTTCCTCGTTGTAGCAGGGCAGCACGATGGTGACCCGCGGGGGCGGGGTCTCGGCGGGCCGGCGGATGTCGTCGCTCGTCTGGCTCATGGGTTCTTCTCAGCGGGTGCGGGTGCGGGCGGGGGCGTTGTGGGACCGGTCCGCGGGGGCGGGGTCATCCCCCGGCGGGGAGCACGGTCACCCACACGCTCTCGTTGAAGGTCCAGTGGCCTGTCGGGGGTTCCATGAGGGTACTCGGATCCATCTGCGCCAGGACGTGGAACGGCCGCTCGACGTTCTCCGTGCTCCCGGTCAGGCCCTCCAGCACCTGCCAGTCCGAGGCGGCCAGGACCGCGTCGCGCCCGCGGCCGTGGATCTCGGCGACCACCCGGTCGAGGTCCTCCGGCGTCGGCTCGTCCATCGCCGCGGTGGGGACGCCGCAGACGTTCCGCAGGAGCGGCATGTAGTTCCCGGCCATGCCGGGGTCGACCACGACCACCGACGCGTCCTCCGGCAGCGACGCGCACAGCTCCTCGGTGGCCGCGACCGAGCCCACGTCCTGCCTGTACCCCATGATCCCGGCGGCCGAGGTGGCCGCGGCGGGGAGGAACACCGCCAGGGAGGCGCTCGCGGCGACCACGGCGGGGAGGACCTGGAAGGCCGCCCCGCGCCTCGCCGGGGCCCCGGCGACCGTGCAGCGGCGGGTGAGCCACGCCAGAAACCAGACCGCGAACAGGATGAACGCCGGGATGACCAGCACGATCAGCCGCCTGCTCGCCCAGGGGTGGTCGGGGGTGATGGCGGGGCGCAGGAGCGTGGTCGTGACGGTCCACACCAGCAGCATGGCGGGCAGCAGCCACTGGGGGTCCCGGCGCAGGACGAGGCGGCGCAGCACCAGCGCCACACCGAGGGAGGCGAAGAGGACGGTGCCCAGGCCCACGTACCAGCCCACCCAGTACAGGCTCATGTCGTAGTAGGTGCGGCTGCCCTCGATGGGCCACAGCCCCTCACGCTCCTGGACCGAGGCCACCCAGGCGTCGGTGAAGTCGCTGCCGTGGCCGTAGTCGGGCCAGAACAGGGGGCGGATCGCGAACCCGACCATGGTGAGGAGGGCGAGCGCGGTCACCGCGTGGGGGAGCCAGCGGACGCGCTCCACGCGGGGGATCCCGAAGCGCCACAGGGCGGCCGTGGCCGCGGCCGTGACCGCGATGACCGCCGCGCTGATCAGCAGGAGGGGGTTGAGGGAGTCGGACAGGTACTCCAGATAGGGCAGGGACAGCCCGTACCCGGCGTACAGGCCCAGGCCGATGCCGAGCGCGAGCCCTCCGAGCAGGGGCAGCGCCTGCCCCCGCCGGGCCAGGAGCAGGAGGCCGATGAACCCGACCACGGGGAGCAGGTCGCGGATCGCGTCGATCCGCACCACCAGGGCGAGGCCGAACGCCAGCCCCGCCGCGGCGGCGAGGGTGTGGGAGGCCGACCAGCGGTCGGTGAGGGCGGTGCGGCGGACGAGCGCGTCGTAGGCCAGGACCATCCCGCCGATCAGGAGGATCTGGGTCAGGGGCTCGCTGTAGGTGAAGCGGCTCACCCACTGCTGGGGCAGGCACACGGCCAGCACGAGGGCGCCCAGGGGGGCCCAGCGCGCGCCGACCAGGCGCGCGGTGAGCCCGGCGAAGGCGAGCACGCCGAGCGCGCCGAGGAAGGGCGTGGTCACGAGCATCCCGTCGAGCCCGCCCAGCCAGTAGCCGATGGAGGTGACCAGCGGCGCGCCCGCCATGAACTGGGGCCAGATCGCCCCGTCCCGGTCGTAGTGGGCGAGGCTCTGGTAGCTGAGCGCCGGATCGTCGCCCGCGATGAGCTCGCGCTGCTGCGGGATGGGGAGGTGGCCGTTCTCCGCGATCCACACGGTGTACATGGCGTAGGAGGCGGGGTCGCGGCGGATGACCAGGGCCTCGGCGTGGTAGGCGACCTGCACGACGGCGAAGCCGACCGTGATCACCGCGACGAGCACGAGGGGCCACCAGGGGACGGCCTCGTCCTCGGGCGGGTCCGGGACGAACCGCGGCACGAGCACGCAGGCCGCGATCACGGCGGGCGTCCCCAGGACGGCCGCCGCCACAGGGGTGAAGGAGCCGAGGGCCAGGAGGGGGAAGGCCACCAGGAGCCAGGCCGACGCGGCGATCGCGGGGAGCGCGGTGACACGGGCGAGGAGTCGACCGGGGAGCAAGCGCATGGGGCAACTCTGGCAGTTCCCGGCGGGCTACGCACACCGTGCGGCGGTTCTCGTCGGACGTTCCGGTTCCGGAGGCCCCGCCGTGTCCGGGCGGAGCGGGACCCGGGCACGGCAGGCGGGGCCGGACGCGGGACGGTGTGCCGGGCGGGGCCGCTCCGGCCGGTGGCGGACCGGCCCCGGCGGTGGTGGGACCGGCGCCCTCGAACGCCGGGAAGGGCGGAGGTCGGACGCCCTAGAGTGGCGGTCATGTCCGAAACTCCCGCGCAGCTGTGGCGCGCACTCGTCTCCGCCGACCCGTCCCGTCAGTTCGTGACCTCCTACGACTCCTCCGGCGGCCGTGTGGAGCTGTCCCGGGCCACGTTCGACAACTGGGTGTCCAAGACCTCGAACATGCTGGTGGACGGCCTGGGCGTGCAGCCGGGCGACCGGGTCGTGATCGCCCTCCCGGTGCACTGGCAGTCGCTGGCGTGGCTCCTCTCGTGCTGGTCGGTGGGCGCGGTGGCGGAGTTCGTCCCGGACGGCGGGGACGTCCCCGCGGGCGCGCAGGTCGCGGTCGCCGGCGCCGGGCTCGTGGAGAGCGCGCTGGACAGCGGCGCCGACGAGGTCGTCGGCACCTCGCTGCACCCGCTGGGCCTGCCGCTGTCCGAGGTCCCGCCGATGGTGCTCGACTACTCCGTCGAGGTCCGGGGGTACGGCGACCGCTTCCCGGCCTACCCGGTCGACCCGGACGGCCCGGCGCTCCGGAGCGCCGGCGCACGCACGGGCGCGGACCTGGCGGCCGGGGCCCGGGAGCGGGCCGCGGCCTGGGGGCTGTCGGCCGACGACCGCCTGGGCCTGTTCCTGGAGCCGGACGCGCCGATGACGGCGCTGGGCGGGGGCGCGGAGCTCCTGCTCGCCCCGGTCGCGGCGGGCTCCCCGATCGTGGTGACCCCGGTGGACCCCGCGGCCCCGGCGAAGGTCGTCGAGCGGGCGGAGATGGAGAAGGTCACGGTGGTGGGGACCGCCGCCGGGACGGCGCCCCTCGACGGGATGCCCTTCCGGTCGGTCGGTCGGGTCTGAGACGGCCGGGGGCGCCCGGCGCGTCCCCCGGGATCCCCCCGGGTTCCCCCGGCCGCCGGCCCGCCTCAGACGGCCAGGGCGTGCGTCCCACCGCTCCCGTGGTCCGGCGGCTCCGGCCGCCGGGCGCGGTCGGCCCGGCGCCGCTCCGCCCGCTCCCGGCGACTCGCCCCGCGCACGAGGCGCTCCCGGGCCGCCTCGCGCTCCCTCTCGGCCCGGTAGGCCGCGGCGGCCTCGGCTGCGGCGTCGTGGTGGTTCATGGGGCCTCCCTGGGGTCCGTGTGCCGGGAGTCCTCCTCCCGACAGGCTCCAGAGTCGGCCTGAGGCGGCCCCGTCCGCCATCGGGACATCACCCCGAATACGGCGCGGGCCCCGCCTCAGAGGCGGGCGCCACCGCGCACCGCGGCCTGAGAGGGCCTCAGGGCCCGGGGCTCCGGAACCCTCCCGGCGCTCCGCGGGCGGCACGGGCCGCGGCCCCGGCCGGCCCTCGCCGCACCCGGGACCGCGCCCCTGCGTCCTAGTCCTCCCGGTAGAAGGCGTCCAGGGCCGAGCCCGAGCGCTTCTCCTCGTCGTAGGTGTAGACCTCGCGCCCCTCCACGAACACCCTCAGGGCCCGGCTCATCACGTCGAGCGGGTCGCCGGACCAGACGACCACGTCGCCGTCCAGCCCCGGCTTGAGCGAGCCGACGCGGTCGGAGATGCCCATGATCTCGGCCGGGTTGACCGTGAGGGCGCGGATCGCGGACTCGGGCGCCATGCCCTCCTTCACGCACAGGGTGGCCTGGTGGACGAGGAACTCGATCGGGACGACCGGGTGGTCGGTGGTCAGGGCGACCTTCACCCCCGCCCGGTCCAGGATGCCGGGGTTGGCCAGCGTCTTGTTCTTGACCTCGACCTTGGAGCGGCTGGTCATCAGGGGGCCGGTGATGACGGGGATGCCCCGTGCGGCGATCTCGTCGGCGAGGAGGTGGCCCTCCGTGCAGTGGTTGATGATGAGGCGGTAGCCGAACTCGTCCGCCAGGCGCATCGCCGTGTGGATGTCGTCGGCACGGTGCGTGTGCTGGCACCACGGGAGCTCGCGGTCCAGGACCCTGGTCAGCACCTCCAGGGTGTTGTCCCGGTCGAACGGGGTGCCCTCGCTCGCGGCGTGGTCGCGTTTGGCCTTGTAGTCCTGGGCCTTGGTGAAGGCGTCCCGGATGACCGCGGCCACGCCCTGGCGGGTGGAGGGGATCTGGTCCTTCTTGCCGTACACCCGCTTCGGGTTCTCGCCCAGGGCGCTCTTGACGCTGGCCGGCTGCTTGATCAGGCGGTCCTCCATGCTGCGGCCCCAGCACTTGACGGCCACGGTCTGCCCGCCGATGGGGTTGCCCGAGCCCGGCTTGACGACCGAGGAGGTGACTCCGCCGGACAGGGCGTCGACGAAGCCCCGGTCCGCGGGGTTGATGGCGTCGAGCGCGCGCATGCGGGCGCCGTTGGGGTCGGTCATCTCGTTGGTGTCGTCGCCGGCCCAGCCGACGCCCTCCTCGTCGATGCCGAGGTGGCCGTGGGCCTCGACGAAACCGGGGAGCACCCACTTGCCGGAGGCGTCGACGACGGTGGCGCCCTCCGGGACGGGGGTGTCCGCGTCCGCTCCGACCGCGGTGATCCTGCCGTCGGAGATGACGACGGTGCCGCCGTCGATGGGGTCGCCGTCCACGGGGACGACGTATCCGGATGTGATCGCGATATCCATGGCGGGCAACCTAGCCCATGACGGGACGTCGGCCCAAGGGCGGGAGCCCGCGCCCGTCAGCCGGCGGGCCAGCGGGCCGTCAGCAGCTCCGAGCGGGGCGTGAGTTCCACGGTGGCCTCCTCGATGGCCTCGCGGACCATCGCGCAGCGCCCCACCTGCTCGGACTCCGCGGTCAGGTCGCCGCCCTCGGCGGCGAACGCGTACACCATCGTGGGCCGGTCGGCGAACTCCATCATCCGGAACGCGCCGCCCAGGCCGGGGTGGTGCGCGGTCTGCTCGGGGATCACGCCCACGGTGACGATGCCGGCCTCGATCAGGTCGGCGAGGAAGTCCCGCTGGGCGTTGAGGACCTCCGCGCCGCCCTGGGGGCGCTGGAGGACGGACTCGTTGAGCACGACCCGCAGCACGGGGCCGTCCGGGCCCGTCATCGCGGCCCGGTTGGCCATCTCCTCCTCCACCATCAGCTCCACCTCGTCCGGGGACAGGGCGGGGTGGCCGGGGCCGAGGACGGCGCGGGAGTACTCGCGCGTGCGCAGGAACACCGGGACGGCCATGGGCTGGTGCTCCCACAGGTCGGTCGCGTGCACGGCCAGCTCGCGCTCGTCGCCGAACTCGTTGGGGAAGGCCTCCGCCTGGAGGGTGATGGCCCATGCCTCGACCAGCTGGTGGTCGGTGCCGAGGACGTTGTCGACCCGCTCCACCAGCGAACGGGCCGGTCTGCAGTGGGCGTCCTCGACCTCCCGGAGCTTGTCGTCGGTCACGCCGACCGTGGCGGCGAGCTCGGCCCGCGAGAGCCCCCGGTCGGAGCGGGCGCGCAGGATCCGCGCGCCGAAGGGGAGCCACATCGCAGACGGCAACGCACTGTTCACACCCATGTCCCCTCCCGTCGCCTGGCGGGGCCGGCCTCGCATACCCTCGGGTCGACGCCCCGACCTCGTTCCCCGACCCTCTCTCGCGTCGGGGGCGCTGGTCAAGCGACCGTGCGGGTGCGGCGATCCGTGATAAGTCATCACAAGGACTGACAATGCCGCCCGCCGTTCGCGCGATCCCCCGATTGGAAACCCCCGTTGTCCCACCTCGCCCTCCTGCTGTTCGTCGTCGCCCTCGGCGTCTGGATCTACGCCCTGTTCGACGTTGTCGGCTCCGACGCCGGCGCGGTGCGGCTGCTGCCCAAACCCGCCTGGGCCGTCGTCGTTCTGCTCTTGCCCAAGATCGGGGCAATACTCTGGTTCGCCCTGGGCCGGCCCCGACGCGCCCCGTCGGCCGCGCCCGCCGGGCCGCCCCCGCCCTTCCCGGAGTACGACCACCCCCACCGGGCGCGCGCCGCGACCCCGGAGGAGGACGAGGAGTTCCTCCGCCGCTGCCGTGAGCGGGCCGACGCCCAGCGGCGGCGTGCCCGTGAGGCCCAGGAGGCGGCCGGGGGCGAGGAGGCCGGACGGGGTGACGGCGACGGCGGGGAGGGCCGCGACGGGGACGGTGATCCCCGCCCCTCCTGACCCGCACGCCCCCGGAGCCGCATCGTGGTCGAAGCATGACGGACCGTGCGATACCCCAAGACAGGGGTGCTCCACGGTGCGGAGTACGCTATGTGCCGCCCGACCGCGACACTCACCCCGGAAGTGAACCGATGAAGCCTTTCACCCTGTCGGCGACAGCCGTACTCGCCTGCACCGCGCTGCTCGCCACCACAGCCTGCGGCGGCGACGGGGCCCCGGCCGACCAGGGGGAGCCCGCCGGCGGGGACTCCGCGGCGCCCGAGCAGGAGCAGACCGGCAGCCCCGCCGAGGTGGACGTCACCGACGTCGAGGGCGCCACCCTGCACACCAGTGAGGGCGACATCGAACTGGAGCTGTTCCCCGAGGACGCCCCGGTCACGGTGTCCAACTTCGTCGGCCTGGCCGAGGGCGAGGGCGTGCCCAACCCGGTGACGGGCGAGGCCGAGTTCTACGACGGCACCGTCTTCCACCGCGTCATCGCCGACTTCATGCTCCAGGGGGGCGACCCGCAGGGCACCGGCCAGGGCGGTCCCGGCTACACCTTCGAGGACGAGGTCGGGTCCGGCCGGGAGTTCTCCGAGCCCGGTGTCCTCGCCATGGCCAACCGGGGAGGGGGCACCAGCACGAACGGCTCCCAGTTCTTCATCACCGTCGCGGCGACCCCCCACCTGAACGGCCAGCACACCATCTTCGGCCGGGTCGCCGACGAGGAGTCCATGGAGATCGTGAACTCCATCTCCGTCACGGAGACCGACGCGAACGACCGCCCCACCCAGGACGTGGTCATCGAATCCGTCACCGTCAACCGCGCCGGCTAGCCGTACCGGCCCGGGAGGCCGGGTGCACGGGACCCGGCCGCCCCCGCTCCCCCTGCCGTCCCTCCCGGGCCGCCGGGGGCGCGGGGGCGGCGCGGAGCGGTCTGCGCGGCCCGGGACCGGCGCGGGGCCGGCCCGTGCCTCAGCGTCGGCGCTTGGCGCGGGCGGCCCGTGCCCGCTCGACGGCCGGGCCGATCGCCTCCACCAGGGCCCTCACGTCCTCGCGCGTGGAGGTGCGCCCCAGGGACAGCCGCAGGCTGCTCAGGGCGGTGTCGGGGTCCGCCCCCATCGCCAGGAGCACGTGGCTCGGCTGGGCGACGCCCGCGGAGCAGGCGGAGCCGGTGGAGCAGGAGATGCCCCGGGCGTCGAGGAGCATCAGCAGGGCGTCGCCCTCGCAGCCGGGGAACGACAGGTGGGAGATGCCGGGCAGCCGGCGCTCGCGGTCGCCGTTGACGACCACGTCCGGGACCACGGCGCGGACGCCCTCCTCCAGTTCGTCGCGCAGGCACTCGAGGTGCTTGGCGTGCTCCTCGCGTTCGGCGACGGCGCGGTCGACGGCCGTGGCCAGCCCCCTCAGCAGGGGTGTCGAGAGGGTCCCGGAACGGATGTCGCGCTCCTGGCCGCCGCCGTGGAGGACGGGGGTCGGGGCGGTGCCGCGGGCGATCAGCAGCGCCCCGGCGCCGACGGGGCCGCCGAGCTTGTGCCCGCTGACGGTGAGGGCGGTGACGCCGGCGGCGGCGAAGTCGACCGGCTCCGCCCCGACCGCCTGGACGGCGTCGGTGTGGAAGGGGATGCCGTACCGGGTGGCGACGGCGGCGAGCTCCTCGACGGGCTGGACCGTGCCGACCTCGTTGTTGGCCCACATGACGGAGACCAGCGCGACCGACCCGGGGTCCCGCTCGACGGCCTCGCGGAGGGTCTCCGGGTCGAGCCCGCCCAGGGCGTCCACGGGCAGCGCCTCGTGGACGGCGCCCTGGTGCTCGGCCATCCAGTGGGCCGGGTCGAGGGCGGCATGGTGTTCGACGGCGCTGGTGAGGATGCGCCGCCGGGCGGGGTCCTCGGCGTTGCGCGCCCAGTAGAGGCCCTTGACGGCGATGTTGTCGGACTCGGTCCCGCCTCCGGTGAAGACCACCTCGTGCGGGGTGGAGCCGAGCGCCCGGGCGATCCTCTCGCGGGACTCCTCGACGGTGCGGCGGGCGGCACGGCCGTGGCCGTGCAGGGACGAGGGGTTGCCGAGGGAGCCGAGCTCGGCCGCGATGTCGGCGACCACCTCGGGACGGACCTCGGTCGTGGCAGCGTGATCCAGATACACCATGGCGTCACCAAGGATACGTCCGTCCCGGGCCGCCCACGGCCCCGCGGGGCGGCTCCCCCGCCCCGGCCGAGCCGTGGAGGGGGCGTGCCGCCCGTCCCTGGCCGTCCACAGCCCCGCGGGGCGGCTCCCCCGCCCCGGCCGAGCCGTGGAGGGGGCGTGCCGCCCGTCCCTGGCCGTCCACAGCCCCGCGGCCACAGCTCCCCGCCCTTTTCCGGTCCCGATAACCTTGGGTCATGCCCGACTCCATGTCCTCGCAGCCCGCCCAGACCGACACGACCCCCCGGACCGCCGCCGGCGACGGCGGCCCCCACTGGCCCGCGCCCGTGGCCGAGCGGCCGGTGCGCGCCCGGCTGGCCCTGCCCGGCTCCAAGTCGGTCACCAACCGCGCCCTGATCCTGGCGGCGCTGTCCGAGACGCCGTCGGTGGTGCGCCGGCCCCTGGCGAGCCGGGACAGCGAGCTGATGGTGGGCGCCCTGCGCGCGCTGGGCGTGGGGGTCTCGCAGGTCGGCGGCGACCTGGAGGTCACGCCCGCCGCGCTGCGCGGACCGGCCTCGGTCGACGTCGGCAACGCGGGCACGGTGATGCGGTTCGTGCCCCCTCTGGCGGCCCTGGCCTCGGGCGAGGTGCGCTTCGACGGGGACCCGCGCGCCCGCGAGCGGCCCGTGGGCGAGCTCCTCGGCGCCCTGCGGGCGCTGGGCGCCGACATCGACGACGGCGGCCGGGGGGCGCTGCCCATGACCATCCGCGGCACAGGCGGTGTGCGCGGTGGCGAGGTGGTCCTGGACGCGTCGGGCTCGTCCCAGTTCGTGTCGGCCCTGCTGTTGAGCGGGGCGCGCTTCGCCGAGGGCGTGCACGTACGCCACTCGGGACCGCCGGTGCCGTCCCGGCCGCACCTGGACATGACGGTGGAGATGCTGCGCGCCGCCGGGGTGTCCGTGTCGGTGGAGGAGAACTCCTGGAGGGTCGAGCCGGGACCCGTCCGGGTCTCCGACACCACGGTGGAACCGGACCTGTCCAACGCCGCGCCGTTCCTGGCCGCCGCGCTGGTCAGCGGGGGCGAGGTGACGGTCGAGGGGTGGCCCGGGCGCACGACCCAGCCCGGTGACGAGCTCCGTTCGCTGTTCACGCGGATGGGCGGGGAGGTGACCTGGTCCGAGGGCGGCCTGACCCTGCGCGGCACCGGGGAGGTCCGCGGCATCGAGGCCGACCTGCGCGACGTCGGCGAGCTCACCCCCACCGTCGCGGCGGTGGCCGCGCTCGCCTCCACGCCCTCCCGGCTGACCGGCATCGCGCACCTGCGCCGCCACGAGACCGACCGGATCGCCGCCCTGGCCGCCGAGGTCAACCGACTGGGCGGCGACGTCGAGGAACTGCCCGACGGCCTGGTCATCCGGCCGCGCCCCCTGCACGGCGGGGTGTTCCACTCCTACGACGACCACCGGATGGCCACGTCCGGCGCGGTGATCGGGCTCGCGGTGCCCGGGGTGGAGGTGGAGAACATCGCCACCACGCGCAAGACGCTGCCCGACTTCCCGGGCCTGTGGGCGGAGGCCCTGGCATGAGCCGCACGCGGGGCGGGGGACGCCACCTGGACGAGGACGACATCCGCGTGCGAGCCCGGGGCGGCTCCAAGCCCCGTACCCGCAACCGGCCCAAGCACGAGGGCGCCGTGGAGGGCATGGTCACCGCCGTCGACAGGGGCCGGTACCGGTGCCTGGTCGACGGCGTCCCCGTGGTCGCCATGAAGGCCCGCGAGCTGGGCCGGGGCTCCATCGTCGTCGGCGACCGCGTGGACGTGGTCGGCGACCTGTCCGGCCGGGCGGACACGCTGGCCCGGGTGGTGAGGGTCCGCGACCGCGGGTCGGTGCTGCGCCGCACCGCCGACGACACCGACCCGGTGGAGCGGGTGATCGTCGCCAACGCGGACCAGTTGGCCATCGTCTGCGCCCTCGCCGACCCGGCCCCGCAGCCGCGCTTCGTGGACCGCTGCCTGGTGGCCGCGTACGACGCCGGGCTCTCCCCCCTGCTCTGCCTGACCAAGGCCGACCTCGCCGCACCGGACGAGCTCGTGCGCGTGTACGAGCCCCTGGGGGTGCCCTTCGAGGTCCTCAGCCCCGAGGGCGGTCTGGAGGGGCTGCGGGAGCGCCTCTCCGGCCGGACCACGGTCCTGGTGGGCTCCTCCGGTGTGGGCAAGTCCACCCTGGTCAACCGGCTGGTTCCGGGCACCGACCGGGCGGTGGGCCACGTCAACGCGGTGACGGGGCGGGGCCGCCACACGTCCACGTCGGCCGCGGCCCTGCCCTTCGAGGGCGGCTGGCTGATCGACACCCCCGGCGTGCGCAGCTTCGGCCTGGCGCACATCTCCCCGGAGGACATCGTGGCGGGCTTCGCGGACCTGGCCGAGGCGGCCGAGGGCTGCCCGCCCGGGTGCGCGCACCAGCCCGACGCCGTCGACTGCGCGGTCGGCGCGGCGCTGGGGCGCGGCGAGCTCGACCCCGCCCGTGTGGCGTCCCTGCGCCGCCTGCTCGCGAGCCGCGAGGGGGACACCGACGAGCCGGAGGCCTGAGCCGGCCCGTTCGCGGCGGCGGTTCCCCGCGTTCCGGCCCCCGCGGCGGCCGCCCCCTCCGGGGTCCGGTCAGCCGCCGACCAGTCGGCGGGGGTCCCGACCCCGGGCCCCCTCCCCTGGTTCAGGCGGAACGCCCTTGATGTTGGCGCGCCCCCAGTCGCCCAGCGGGGCGAGCGCGTCGTTCAGGGAGCGGCCGAGCGGGGTCAGGGAGTACTCGACCCGGGGCGGCACCTCGCCGAAGTCCTCGCGGTGCACGATGCCGTCGTCCTCCAGCTCCCTCAGGTGGGAGGCGAGAACCTTCTCGGTGACGCCGTCGAGCGCGCGGCGCAGCTCCCCGAAGCGGTGGGCCCGCTCCTCCAGGGCCCAGAGGATGAGCACCTTCCACTTGCCGCCGATCACGTCCATCGCCGCGTCGATACCGCAGTGGTAGGCGTCCGCCCCTCGTCTGGTGACCATCCCCGCACCCCTTCCGCCTGCACGCTTACCCCGGGGTGAGCACCCACTTCACAGTGCGTACTTGTCGGTCCCCACGCCGTGGACGAGCCTAGTCGACATGACGAAGACCACCGCGGGAACCTCCGCGACCACCACCGAACCACGTATCGCCCTGCTCGGTCTCGGAGCCATGGGCACCGCCTTCGCCCGTGCCTGGCTCGCCGCCGGGTACCCGCTCACCGTGTGGAACCGCACGCCGTCCCGCGCCGAGCCCCTCGCCGCCGAGGGGGCCGAGGTCGCCGCCACCGCCGCGGAGGCGGCCGCCTCCGCCCGCCTCGTGGTGACCTGCCTTCTCGACGACGCCTCCGTGGGCGAGGCCCTGGAGGGCGCCGACCTCTCCGGCAAGGACCTGGTGGACGTCACGACGGGGACACCCGCCCAGGCCCGCGCCCGCGCGGAGTGGGCCCGGGAGCGCGGAGCCCGGTTCCTGAGCGGCGGCATCATGGCGATACCGCCCATGGTGGGCGTCCCCGAGGCGGGCGGCTACGTGTTCTACAGCGGCCCGGCCGGGGTGTTCGAGGAACACCGGGCGGCCCTGGAGGTGCCCGTCGGCGCCCGCCACGCGGGGGAGGACGCCGGTCTGGCCTCCCTCCAGGACGCGGCCCTGCTCAGCGCGATGAACGGCATGTTCGCCGGGGCCGCGCACGCCTTCGCCCTGGTGCGCCACGAGGACGTGTCCCTGCGGGAGTTCGCGGTGCTCCTCTCCGACTGGCTCGCCTCGATGGCCCACGCGGGCGTCCCCGCCATGGCCGGGCACCTGGAGAGCGGCGACTACACCGAGGGCGTGGTCTCCAACCTCGCCATGCAGGTGGAGGGCAACGCGACCCTGCTGCGCACCGCGGAGGAGCAGGGGGTGAGCACCGAGCTCCTGACCCCGTACACGGACCTCATGGCGCGGCGGCTGGCCGACGGCCACCGGGAGGAGGACGGAACCGGGGTCATCGACCTCCTCGCGGTGCCCCGCCGCTGAGGACCCCGTCCCGTGACCGCGCGGCCGGGTGCCGGGGCGCCCGGCCGCGCGGTCAGAGGTCGACCGTGCCGCCGCACCGCCGGTACCGGGTGCGGCCGCACTCCATGAACCCCTCGTCGACCAGCCCCCTCCGGAGGGCGGACACGTCGGCGCTGAAGCCGCGCAGGACCGTGTTGACCTCGTCCCCGCTGTAGCGGACCCCCGGCTCGAAGGCGCGCGCGACCCGGTCGAGCAGGACCAGCCGGGCGGAGCGGCGGACGGGGATCGCGGTGATCCGCCCGTCCTTCATGCAGGAGCGCAGCACCTCCAGGCGCTCGTGCTCCGGCAGGGGTCCGTCCAGCACGCCACGGGCTCCTCTCAGCGGCCGACCAGCAGCATTCCGTGCACCACCGTCTCGACCCGGCGCGCCGCCTCGTCGGGGTCGATCGGCTGGAGGGCGTAGGAGACGGTGAGCCGCACGTTGACGTCGGCGACCGCGTCGGCCACGGACGGGTCCAGGTCCGGGAGCCGCCCGTTCAGCATGGCGGCGATCCGCTCCCCCAGGATGTCCAGCAGCGGGGCCGAGCGGGTGGTGAGCACCGGCAGGAGGTCGCGGTCCCCGGTCACGACGGCGTGCAGCAGGGGGCTGTCCCGGGCCGCCCCCAGCACCAGCCGGGTGGCCCGGCTGACCACGTGGGCGGGGTCCCCGTCCTCGGCGTCCAGCAGGAGCACCACGCGATCCAGCAGTGCGTTGACCTCACGTACCACGATGGCCTGGAGCAGGCCCTCCTTGCTGCCGAACACGTTGTACAGGGTCTGCCGGGACACCCCGGCCGACGTGGCGATGTCCGCCATGCGGCGCTCGGCCCAGCCGCCGGAGACGACCTCGGCGCAGGCGGCGTCCATCAGCCGCTCCCGCGCCGGGGCTCCCTCGGCCCGCGTCCGTCCGCTCACCGTGTCCATCCCCCCATCCTCCCACCCGCGGCGGTGCGCGCCCGTCCCCCGGAGGGCACGGCGGCGGCCGGAACGCCGGGTTTCGCCCCCGCGGGGCTCCGCTAACACTCTGATCACGCGCGTGTGCCGCTTTGGCCATGTTCGTGCCGGGGAGGGTAGCGTTACCGGCCATGGCGTCCTTTGACGATGATCTGCGGCTGGCCCACGTGCTCGCCGATGCTGCCGACGACCTAGCGCTCAAGCGCTTCCGAGCGCTCGACCTCGTCGTCGACACCAAACCCGACCTCACCCCGGTCACCGAGGCCGACCGGATGGTGGAGGAGACCCTCCGCGGCGTCCTCTCGCGCGCCCGGCCCCGGGACGCCGTGGTCGGTGAGGAGTACGGCCGCACGGGCAACAGCAACCGGGTGTGGGTCATCGACCCCATCGACGGCACCAAGAACTACGTGCGCGGGGTCCCCGTGTGGGCGACCATGATCGCCCTCCTGGAGGGCGACCGGCCGGTGGTGGGCGTGGTGTCCGCGCCCGCGCTGTACCGCCGCTGGTGGGCGTCCAAGGGCGCCGGAACGTGGCAGGGCCGCAGCCTGTCCAAGGCGACGCGCTGCCACGTGTCGAAGGTGCCGGACCTGGCGGACGCCTCCCTGAGCTTCTCGTCGCTGACCGGCTGGGAGGAGCAGGGCCGGCTCGAATCGTTCCTCGGACTGACCCGCTCGGTGTGGCGCACCCGCGCCTACGGCGACTTCTGGTCGCACGTGATGGTCGCCGAGGGCGTCGTGGACATCTCCGCCGAGCCGGAGCTCTCGCTGTGGGACGCGGCCCCGCTGCCGATCATCCTGGAGGAGGCGGGCGGCCGGGCCACCGACCTGCGGGGTGAGGGCTTCGAGGACGGCGGTCCCCTGGTGTGCACCAACGGTGCGATCCACGACCAGGTGCTGACCTGGCTGAACGGCGGACCCACACCGCTGCGCCGGAGCTGAGCCCCCTCCCCGCACCGCCCACCACAATCACATAATGCACTCACTCGAACACGTTCCGTAGTAACGTGCGTCGTGTGCTGACCATGAAAACCCTCGGGACGGCCCTGTGCGGGGCCGCCGTCCTGCTGGTCACCGCCTGCGGCGGCGGCCACGGGTACAGCCCCGAGGAGCTCAACGAGATGATCGCCGACGCCGTGCGCACCTCGGCCCGGGACGGCGTGGGCGGCCTGGGCGTGCCCGACACGTCCTTCGACCCGACGACGTACATGTGCGCCCCCGCGGTGGACGCCCCGGACGCGGGCTCCTGGCGGACCGAGGCGCCCCGCTCCCCGGCGGACCGCGGGGAGGCGGTCGAGCTGGGCGTCCTGGTGCCCGCGGACGCGGGGGCCTCCTCCCTGACCGCCTCCGTGATCGGGCCGGGCGGCGAGTCCTCCACGGCCGGGGCTGAGGCCGTGCCCGGGGAGTGGAGCCGCCTCCGCTACCCCGACGACTTCGGCGCGAGGGCCGAGAGCGGCGTCCACACCGTGGTCTGGTCCGACAAGGAGTCGGGGACACCGCTCACCTGCGACGGCTTCGAGGTGGACTGACCCCGGGGCCGCGTTCTGAGGCCGCGGTTCCGGTCATACCGAACGAAAAACCGCAACAATCCGAAATTACCGCCGTTCGGGGTGAACCGAACCCGCCCTTCCCTGCGATGGCTCTGATGAAACCCCGCTGAACGCGGGCATCCCGGTGCCGCCGTCGCGGCGCCGGCCCACAGACACCACGGAAGGGGCCGAATGCTGCGTTCCCTCATGGCCGGGATCGTGCTGGCCTTCGCCGGTTCTCGGGCCAACGTGGCCAGGACCATCCTCTCCTGCACGGGCATCGTCGTCGGCGTGGGCGCTCTGGTCCTCGTGGTCAGCGCCAGCGACTTCGGCCAGCGGTTCGCCACCGCCTACAGCGAGGCCAACGCCGGCCGGCCGGCGACCCTCGAGGTCAGCGTGTTCGAGGAGACCATCACCGACCGCGCGGCCTTCGAGGAGGACCTCGTCCGCGCGGGCGGCCGGGACGTCTCGCTCTACCAGTCCCCCATGGAACCGCCCTCGATCCGCTCGGGCGACACGGTGGTCACCGAGGCGAGCTTCACGGGGGTCGACCCGTCCCTGGGCGACATCCGGCGGATGAACATGCTGGAGGGCCGCTGGTTCACCGACGCCGACACCGGCTCCCTCGCCCCCGTGATGATCGTCAACGAGGAGCTGGCCGCCGCGATCGGCGACCTCGCCCAGGTCCAGGTCGGCACCGACCACTGGATGGACGTGCGCGTCATCGGCGTCCTGGAGAGCTCCGCGCTCGACTCCGGCTGGTACAGCGCGTACATCCTGCGCTCCCCCGCGTCCGAGGAACTGATCTTCGGCTCCGGCTCCTCCGATGAGGAGGAGGAGTCGGAGGCCGAGGCGATGTACGCGATGGGCGTCCCCACCACGTACCAGGTGCGCATCGACCCGGAGGACCCCGCCGCGGACGACCCCTGGGGGGAGATCTTCACCGAGCGGCTCGGGTCGGCGTCGTGGCGCTGGGGCGTCGAGAACCGCGAGTCGCTCTCGTCCTACCGCTCGGACTACGCGGAGATGACGAACGAGGCCATCACCTACCTGTCGCTGGCCCTCATGGGCATCGCCGCCATCACCCTCACCACCGGCCTGCTCGGCGTGCTCAACGTCGGCCTGGTCACCGTGCGCGAGCGCCGCCGCGAGCTGGCCACCTACCGGGCCCTGGGCGCGAGCCGGTTCACCCTGTTCGTGGCCGTGGTCATGGAGTCGGTCGTCGTGTCGCTGGTCGCCGGGATCATCGCCATCGCCGGGTGCTGGGCGGTGCTGTCGGTCGGCGGGGCGGTCCTGGGCTCCTTCGTCCAGCTGCCGGACGACATCCCGCTGAACATCCCCCCGGCCGGGGTACTCGTCGGACTGGGCAGCGCCGCGCTGGTCGGGTTGCTGGCCGGGATCATCCCCGCGATGCGGGCGCTCGGCGCGTCCGTCGTCGCCGGACTCCGGGAATAGGAGACACACGTGAAGAAGTGGATCGTCATCGGTGCGGTGCTGGTCGTCCTCGGAGGGCTGGCCGGCACCGGCTATTTCCTGTTGGGCCGCCTGGGAGACCCCTCCGACGAGATGCTCATGGACCCGAGCGCCATGGACGTCGGCGGGGCGCCGGTCGAGGTCGTGATGGGCGAGATCAGCTCCGTGATGGTGCTGGACGCCGTCGTCGAGGCCGAGCCCGGTGAGGCGGTGAAGGCGCGCGGCGGCGGGACCGTCACCCACCTGTGGGTGGCGGACGGCGCCGAGGTCGAGGAGGGCGCGCCGATCGTCAACGTGAGGGTGCAGGCCGAGGCGGCGCCCGAGGACGGCGAGGGGGCCGCCGACGCCCCGGCGGCCACGGAGACCACCCTGTACGCGCCGACCAGCGGCACGGTGTCCGGGCTGGACGACGTCCTCGTCGGCGACGTGCTGGAGCCCGGGGCCGCGGTCGCCGAGGTCGCCCCCGACCGGTTCCGCGCGGTCGCGTCGATCCCCGCCAACGACCTCTACAGGTTCTACGAGGACCCCGAGGACATCATGCTCAAGATCGACAAGGGCCCGCCGGCCGACGTCTGCGAGTTCCTGTCCCTCGGCGCGGACGGCGGCGGTGGAGGTGGCGGCGAGGACGCCGGCGAGACCGGCGATGAGGGGGCCGGCGGTGGCGGCGGCAGCCGGCTCACCTGCCGTGTCCCCTCCGACCTCCAGGTGTTCGACGGGGTGCAGGGCCAGCTGTCCGTCACCACCGGCGAGGCGGAGAACGTGCTGGTCGTGCCCGTGACATCCGTGCGCGGCACCTCGGAGGAGGGCGAGGTCGTGGTGGTCGCCGGCGACGGCTCCGAGGAGGTCCGCGAGGTCCGGCTCGGTATGTCCGACGGCTCCCTCGTCGAGGTCACCGAGGGGCTGGGCGTCGGGGACATGATCATGGACCCGGTGCCCCTCGACCCCCGGTTCGACGTCCCCGGCGCCGGGGACGCCGAGGAGGACCTGATGGGCGAGGAGGGCTAGATGTCGGTCCACGTACCGGCCCCGGAGGCCGGATCGGCCCCGCCGGACTCCGCCCCTCTGCTGAGCGTGGAGGGGGTGACCCGGCACTTCACCGTGTCGGGGGACCGCATCGACGTCCTGCACGACTGCACGTTCCAGGTGCGGCGGGGGGAGGTCGTCGCGATCGTCGGGCAGTCCGGCTCGGGCAAGTCCACCCTGCTGAACATCCTGGGGCTCCTCGACAAGCCCAGCGGCGGCTCCTACACGTTCGACGGCGTGGACACCACCGCGCTCGGCGAGGGCCGCAGGTCCTGGCTCCGGGGCGAGGGCATCGGCTTCGTCTTCCAGCAGTTCCACCTGCTGGAGCGGCGCACCGCCCTGGCGAACGTGGCGGTGCCCCTGGTGATCGCCGGGGTCCCCCTGCTGCGCCGCCGTGCCCGTGCACGCGAGCTCCTGGAGTCCGTGGGCCTGGGGCACCGGCTGAACTCCGAGCCGCACCAGCTGTCCGGCGGCGAGCAGCAGCGTGTGGCCCTGGCGCGCGCGCTGAGCCGCGACCCCGGGCTGGTCCTCGCAGACGAGCCCACGGGCGCCCTGGACGCCGCCAGCAGCACCATGATCATGGACCAGCTGCTGGAGCAGGCGAGGATCCGCGACTCGGCCGTGGTCGTGGTGACCCACGACCCCAAGGTGGCCGCTCGGGCGGACCGCGTCGTCGAGCTGGTGGAGGGTCGTACCCGCTGACCGCGCGGGAGCCCGGGCGGAATCCCGCCCGGGCTCCACCGCACACGGTGACGGCCGACATACGAGAAAACACCGGGTGGAATTCCACCCGGTGTTTTCCTCGGTAGCGGGGACAGGATTTGAACCTGCGACCTCTGGGTTATGAGCCCAGCGAGCTACCGAACTGCTCCACCCCGCGTCGTGATCTCTATTTTAGGGCTTGTGACCCCGGGTGGCAAATCGGTTTTCCGTGAGGACGACCGGTGAGATCCCACCCTGTGGCCTTCCGGTTTCCCGTCTGGCCTGTGACCACTCTACCAGGCTTCTCTTCCCGGTCGAGCCACTCAAGCGCGCCCTTTCGAGCGTGTTCCCCGGAATCAACCGAAACGGTAATTCCGAGAAAAGCACCGGACCCGGGATTTCTCCCGGGTCCGGGTCTTGGTAGCGGGGACAGGATTTGAACCTGCGACCTCTGGGTTATGAGCCCAGCGAGCTACCGAACTGCTCCACCCCGCGTCGTTGTGTTCACAGACTAGCGTGCCCCGGCCGATAACCCAAATCAGCGTTCCGGGACGCGGGCGACCGGCGTCCTCCGCGTCCCGCGGGGCCTTGCGCACGAGGACGGGGCGGGACCCGAAGGCCCCGCCCCGCCGGTGCGCCCCCGGGAAGGGGGCGGACCCGGTCCTACTCGTTCATCTGCTCCTCGATGGCTTCCAGGGCCTCGCGCAGGCGGTCGTTCGCCTGCTCGTTCGACTCCTGTGCCTCCTCCCAGGCCTCCACGGCCTCGTTGAGGGCGTCGGTGAGCTCCTGGTCGGAACCGCCACCGCCGCCGCCACCGCCGCCGGCCTCGTTCTCCTCAGGGGCCTCCTCGGGCGTCTCCTCGGGAGTGCCCTCGGCGCCCTCGAAGAGGTTGCTGAGCGCGTCCGGCAGGTTGCTGCCGATCGCGACCTCCTCACCGAAGCCGACCATGACCTGCTGGAGCAGCGGGAAGGAGGCGCTGCCGCCTCCGCCGGCCTGCACGTAGAGGGGCTCCACGTAGAGCAGGCCGCCCGCGAACGGCAGGGTGAGCAGGTTGCCGCGCGTCACCTCGGCGTTGGACTGCTCCAGGGGCAGCAGGACCTCCCGGACGTCGGCGTCCGCGTCGAAGGCGTTCTGCACCTGTCCCGGACCGAAGATCACCGTGCTCCGCGGCAGCTCCAGCAGCTTCAGCTGCCCGTAGTCCTCGGAGCGCGGATCGCTGTCCACCGCCATGAAGGCCGCCAGGTTCTCACGGCCGCGAGGCACGAACGTGCTGGTCAGCGAGAAGCTGGCCTCCTCGGCGCCCGGGTACTGGATCGTCTGCCGGTAGGGCGGCTCCGGGGCCTCGGTACCGCCGGTCGGGTCGTTGGGCACGGCCCAGAAGTCCTGACCGCCGTAGTAGGCCGCGGCGTCCGTGACGTGGTACTCGCGCATGATCTCGCGCTGCACCTTGAACAGGTCGTCCGGGTAGCGGACGTGGTCGATGAGCTCATCGCTCATCTCGTCCCGGCTCGTCACCGTGCCCGGGAAGGAGTCCATCCAGGTCTGGAGGACCGGGTCCTCCTCGTCCCACGCGTACAGGGTGACGGTCCCGTCGTAGGCGTCGACGGTGGCCTTCACCGAGTTCCGGATGTAGTTGACCTCGTTGCCCGGCAGGGCGCCGACCTGCTGCGCCGACCCGTCCGTGAACGTGTCGGTCACCGCCTGGGTGAAGTCGATCCGGTTGGCGTACGGGTAGCCGTCGGAGGTGGTGTAGGCGTCGACGATCCAGACCACCTTGCCGTCGACGACCGCCGGGTAGGGGCGGCTGTCCACGGTGAGGTAGGGGGCGACCTTCTCCACGCGGTCCAGCGGGTCGCGCTCGTAGAGGATGCGCGAGTCGCCGGTGATGGCGCTGTTGAGCAGGATGTTCGGTTCCTGGTACTTGATCGCGTACAGGATCCGGTCGAAGAAGTTGCTCAGCTGGACGCCGCCGCTGCCGTCGTAGCGGTTGTAGGCCTGCGAACCGCTGGGGTCGGCCTCCTCCTCGGTGCCCTCGGTCCCGTCGCCGCCCTCGGCGGGCGGGTCCTCGTTCGTGGGCTCCGGGCTCTCCTGGGCGTCCGCGTCGCCCGGCGCCCGGGCCTCGTCGGGGGCGGGGCTGACCTCGGGATCGACAGCGTCGTCCAGGGTCGGGACGTCCGCGGTGTCCTCCTCCGAGTCGAGGGGGTAGTCGTACTCCTCCTCGGCCTGGACGATGACGTACTCGGCGCCCTCGCGGCCGTAGTAGATCCGCGGCTGGTACTCGCCGGTGACCTCGCTCAGCTCGCCCCGCGGCGGGATGTTGTACTCGGTGAAGACCGGGCGTCCCTCTGCGTCGATGTCGCTGCCGGTGGCGGCGACCATGCCGTAGCCGTGGGTGTAGATGAGGTGCCGGTTCAGCCAGTTGTCCTGGTCGTCGGGCGGGCCGTCCAGCTCGCGGACGGCCACGATCGTGTCGATCAGGTTGCCCTCGGCGTCCGGGTAGCGGTCGACCTCCAGGACGTCCGGGAACTGGTAGAAGCCGCGGACCTGCTGCATCTGCTGGAAGGTCTGGGAGACCACCGAGGGGTCGGCCAGGCGCACCTTGGTGCCCTGGGACTCCTCGACCAGGTCCTGTGCGCTGAGCTCGGTGGTGGCGTCGTAGGCCTCGACCTCGGCGTCCGCGATGTCGTACGCGTCGCGCGTGTACTCGATGTTGCGCTCGATGTACGGGCTCTCCAGGCGCTGCTCGTTGGGGTTGACCTGGAAGCGCTGGACGATCTCGGGGTAGGCGACGCCGACCAGGACGGCGGACAGCACCAGGAGCCCGAGGCTGGCCATGGGGACCATGGTGTTCTTGAAGTAGATGTTCGCGAAGAACAGCACCGCGCAGATCACCGAGATGACGGTGAGGATCATGAGGGCGGTCTTGACGGCGTTGACGTCGGTGTAGGACGCGCCGAAGGTGTAGCCGCGCTCGGAGAAGACCAGCCCGTAGCGGTCCAGCCAGTAGGAGCCCGCGCGCAGCAGCACGAAGAGCCCCAGGAGCACCGAGAGGTGTACGCGGGCGGCCGGGGTGGCGCGCTGGCCGGTGTCGTTCTGGAGCCGGACCCCGCCGTACAGGTAGTGCACGATCACCGCGGCGATGAACGCCAGGATGACGGCCGCGTACAGGTAGCCGAGCAGGATGCGCAGGAACGGGTAGGTGAACGCGAAGAACGCGACGTCCATCCCGAACTCGGGGTCGTTCACACCGAAGTCGGTGCTGTTCGTGAACTGGAGGTACGCGCGCCAGTCACCGCTGGCGGCGACCCCGGCCAGGAGCGCCAGGGCCCCGACGGCGATCCAGAAGAAGAGCTTGCGGTGCGGGTCGATGGACTGCCGGTAGCGGTCCAGGCCCTGCTGCTCCAGGCTCATCGGCCGGATGCCCGGCCGGGAGCGGTACGCGAAGTAGACGCTGGCGCCGACGATGACGGCCATCACCAGGCCGGCGACGGCGAACAGGAGCACACGGGTCCACAGCTCGGTCAGGAAGACCGAGGTGTAGCCGACGGAGCTGAACCACTTGTAGTCGGTCCAGAAGTTCGCGGCGAGCATCAGCCCCGCGATGATGACGACCACGGTCGCCGCGACTGGCGCGAGCAACCTTGATCGGCGAGGCATACGCGCAGGTGGTGCGCCGGGCGATCGGAAGCTCACGCCTCCCCCTCGTTCTGGCTTGGTAGGTGCGTTCGGTGCGCGTGTGGCGCCTTGTTACTGAAAACTTAAATGGTGGGTGCCGGGTTCCCGAAATCACCCTCACGCGGGTGACAAGGCTGCATCGTTGCTGTATCGGAGTCGCATCCGGGAGGCTCCGTTGCGACCCTACTGTCCGGGAACGGGAGCCGCGGGGTTCCCACATCGGTCACTATGGAAACGTGTCGAACATTCGCGAAGCCGTCATGGACCTCGAACGCCACACCGCCGAGCAGGGCTGGGACCGGCCGCTGGGGCTGTACGCCCTGGTGCCGACCGCCGAACTGCTGCGGGCGGAGCCGGCGCTGGCCGATCTGCTGGGGATCGGCTCCCCTGCCGATCCCGACGAGTTGACCCCGGTCGAGCAGGAGCCGCTGCCCGACGACCTCCCCCTGGAGGAGGCGCTGGGGCGCATCCTCTGGCCCGAGGGCGTGGCGGGGTGCGCCCTGGTCATGGAGCGCCTGGTGGTGAAGGGTTCGGACGAGACCCTGGCCGCCGGCGAGGACCCGAGCGCGTCCGGCCGGGAGACCGAGGAGATCCGCATGGTCGCGGGTGTGATGCGGGACGGTTCGCGGCACTGCGCGATGCGCATGCGCAGCCACGACAGCGAGTCCGAGGTGCTCAACGGCGCAGACCTGATCCCGGCTCTGACCTCCGCCCTGGCGCTGACCCTGGACCTGGAGGAGGAGCCGGGCGGGGAATGACCCCGGCCGGTCCGCGAGAGTGCACGGGAGGCCCCCGCCGTGACGGCGG
>NZ_JBSHDN010000064.1:0-32126 GCF_053616335.1 Nocardiopsis sp. NPDC055824 | reverse complement strand
GCGCGACCGTGCCCGGCACCGCGGGCCCCGCAGGCGGGCCCGGCGCCGCGATGGTGGTGCTGGCTGTAGCTCCCGTCGGCCAGCGCGCAGCATGGTGCGCCTGTACCGGGCTCCGTAGTGTCGTCAGGGACGTGGACGGCCCCTCCCGAGCCACGTCCTCACCGACGCCGACCTGCGAGGACTCGCCATGCCCGCCCCTTTCCGCACCCCCACGCGCACAGCTCCGGGCGGCCGGACCCCCGCACCGGGCGCCGTGGGCGGCCCCGCCGGGGCCGCGGTCGCCCTCACGGCGGTCCACCGCTCCTACACCGACGGCGACGGCCGCGTGTCCGCCCTGGACGGGGTCACCCTCAGGGTCCCCCGGGGGACCTTCCTCGCCGTCATGGGGCCCTCCGGCTCCGGCAAGAGCACCTTGCTCAACTGCGCCTCCGGCCTGGACCGCGTCACCTCCGGCACGGTCGAGATCGGCGGGAGGGACATCAGCGGGCTCCGGGAACCGGACCTCACCGTCTTCCGCCGCGACCACGTGGGGTTCGTCTTCCAGTCCTACAACCTGGTCCCCACCCTCACGGCGGAGGACAACATCACCCTTCCGCTGCGCCTGGCCGGGGTGCGGCCGGACGCCGCGTGGATCGACGAGCTCGTCCGCAGGGTGGGTGTGGCGGACCGGCTGGGACACCGGCCCTCGGAGCTGTCCGGCGGCCAGCAGCAGCGGGTCGCCATCGTGCGCGCGCTCGCCGCCCGGCCCGACATCGTCTTCGCGGACGAGCCCACCGGCGCCCTCGACGGCGCCACCGCCGACCGGACGCTGTCCCTGCTCAGGGGGATCGTGGACGACCTCGGCCAGACCGTCGTCATGGTCACCCACGACCCCGCCGCCGCGGCCCGGGCCCACGACACCGCCGTGATGGCCTCGGGGCGCGTCGTGGACCTCCTCCACGCGCCCGCCGCCGCGGACCTCGCCGGACGCCTCGCCTCCCTGGGGGCGGACCGATGACCGGGACGCCCGACGTACGTCCCGCCCCCGGCCGCGGGGGCCACGGGTCCCTGGCGCTGAAGCTGGCCCGGGGCCGCGCCGCGTCCCTGGCCGCGGTCGCCGTCGCGGCCCTCGGCGGGTCCGCGCTCATCACGGTCGGCGGGGTCGTCGCCGACACCGGTGTCCGCTCCGTCCTCCCGGCCGGCCGGCTCGCGGGCGCCGACGTCGTGGTCACGGCCCCCCAGAGCGTGGAGGTGCCCGAGGACCTCGACATCGCCCTTCCCGAACGGGCGCCCGTCCCCGGGACCGTGGTGGACGCGCTGGCCGAGCTGCCCGAGGTCGGCCTGGCCGTCGGCGACGTGGGTTTCCAGGCCGCGGTCCTGGGTGAGGACGGGCCCGTGGCGGGCGCCGATCCGCGCACCGCCGGGCACGGGTGGTCCTCGGCCTCCCTGGCGGGAGGGGGCGTCCTGACCGGCGAGCCGCCGAGCGCCCCCGGCGAGGTGGTCCTGGACCGCGCCTCGGCGGGGGCGTCGGGCGCGGAGGTCGGCGGGGAGGTCCGCCTCGTGGCAGGAGGCCGGACGGCCGCGTATCGGCTGACCGGCGTCCTGGACACCCCGGCGCCCTTGATCCTCGTGGACGACTTCACCGCGGCGGACCTGGCCGGACGCTCAGAAGGCCCCCGCGAGGGCACCGTCGACCTGGTCGGCCTGCACGCCGCGGAGGGCGTCACCGACGCCGAACTCCGTTCCGCGGTGGAGGCGAGCGCCGTGTTCGGCGAACACGGCCTCGTCGCCCTCGGCGGCGACCGGCGCGGCGACGCGGAGTCGCCGGGGGCGTCGGCCGCACGGTCGGAGCTGGTCGCGATCGCCGCCTCGCTCAGCGGCACCGTCCTGATCGTCGTCGGTTTCACGGTCGCCGGCGCCCTCTCGGTGTCCGTCGCGGCCCAGCGCCGGGACCTCGCCCTCCTTCGGGCGGTCGGCGCCACCCCGCGCCAGATCCGCCGCCTCGTCGCCTTCCCCAACCTGATCGCCACCGCCCTGGCCCTGCCCTTCGGGATCGCCGCGGGCTACCTGCTGGGGGACGGTGCGCTCCGGGGCCTCGCCGCACTGGGGATGACGCCCACGGGCCTGCCCGCCGTCCTCGGGCCCGTGCCCGGTCCGGCCGCCGCGGTCCTGACCCTCCTCGCGGTGTGGGCGGCCTGTGCGGGAGCGGTCCGCCGCACCGCGGGGGCCGCCCCCGTCGACGCCCTCGCCGAGTCCGTCGCCGAACCGCGTGCCCCGGGCCGCGCGCGCACCTGGGCGGGGACCGCCCTGCTGGTGCTCTCGGTGGCCGCGTCGGTGCCCGCGCTGGTCCTGGACGCCACGGAGGCGGTGGCCGGCGCGGCCGTGGCGTCACTGGTGGCGGCGGTCGGCCTGGCCCTGGCGGGACCGGCCCTGGTCCGCCGGGTGAGCGGGATCGCCGTCCGTCTGCTGCCCGCCCGGGTCTCCCCGCTGACCTGGCTCGCCGTGCAGAACCTGCACGGGCACTCCGTCCGGGTGGCCGGCGCGGCGAGCGCCCTGGCCATGACGGTGGCCTTCACCCTGGGGCAGACCTACGCGCAGACCTCGCTCTCGGCCGCGGGCGGCGCCCAGCGCGCGGCCGGGGAGAAGGCCGACCTGGTGGTGACCGCACCCGGCCTGGGCGGGGTTCCCGCAGGCCTCGCGGAGGAGGTCCGCCGGTCGCCCGCGGTGGAGGAGGCCGTCGCGGTCACTCCGACCGCGGTGGTGGGCGCCGGCGGCTTCGCCCTGCCGGGGGAGGAGCCCGGGACGACGCACATGGAGGCGGCCGCCCAGGTCGTCGGCCCGGGGGCGCAGCGGGTCCTGGACCTGGACGTGGTCGAGGGGGACCTGGGGAGGCTGTCCGGGAGGACGGTCGCGGTGAGCGCCTCGGCGGCGCGCCACTTCGGCACCGGTCTGGGGGAGACGTTCGCGTTCCGGACCGGCGACGGCGCGCGGGTCGACGCGGAGGTCGTCGCCGTGTACCGCAGGGACTTGGGATACGGGTCGGTCACCCTTCCGTCGGACCTGGCGCGGGGCCACGTCACCGGCGACGTCGACGCGCGGCTCCTGGTCCTGGCGGCTCCGGGGCAGGAGGACGAGGCGCGCCGTGTACTGGAGGCGGCGGCCGAGGGCTACCCCGGGGCGGAGGTCGCGGAGGCGGGAGCCGCGGAGGAGGGCGCGCGGGGGCCGGACGCCGGCGCCGTCCTCAACCTGGTCGTCCTGCTGGCGCTGGTCGGCTACATGGTGCTGTCGGTCGCCAACCGGCTCGCCGCCCAGACCCTGCAGCGGCAGGGCGAGGTGGACGCCCTGCGGGCGATCGGGACGACGCCGGGGCAGACCCGGTCGGTGCTGCGCAGGGAGGCCGCGATGATCGCCCTCGGCGCCAACGCCGCCGGGCTCCTGGCCGTGCTGTTCCCGCTCCTCTGCGTGGGCGTGGGCCTGCTCGGGAGGCCCTTCCCCGCAGGTCCGCTCTGGCCGGTGCCCGTGGCGGTCCTGGGCGTGTCGGCCGTGGCCTGGCTGTGCGTGGCGGTGCCCGCCAGGAGGCTGACCACCTCCCCGACGCGCCGTTGAGCCGAGGCGGGCGGACGGGCGGAGAAGGGGGCGCGGCGGCGCCGGAAGAGCCGTCGCGTCCCTGGCGTCCGGGGCCTCCGGCGGCGCCCGTCAGGGCTTCCGGCACGGATGTTCCGGAACCTTGCGTCGCACGAGGCAACAAACAGTACAACAGGGCATATTTCACTCCAGGGTGTGCCGGGGATCACTTTCCCAACCTGTAGCATCGGGCCCTGACGGCATGGCGCGACGCCGACGGGCCCGACCGGTCCGCTCCTCGGCGCGTCCTGCCTCCCACGAGCGAACCGGCTGGGGGAGCGTGACCGTGACGGACGTCCGAGGACCCGAGGCAGGCCCGCTCGCGGCCGTGTCCAGGCAGCGGCCACCCGCGCAGGTCCCCGGACGGCGGTCGCGCGTGGTCAGCCTCGACCCGCGCGGGGCCGAACCCCCCGCCTCCCGCCAGGGCGAGGCCACCCGCCTGCACCAGGCCTTCCTCGGCAGGGTCATCGACTACCTGCGCGTCGACGCCGGCGTCCGCCAGTTCGTCGACTGGGGGTGCCCGGTGCCCGGCACGGCCGAGCGCGTGCACGCCGGCGACCCCGGGGCCACCGTCGTCCACCTGGTCCCGCACGGGGCGGCCGGCATGCTCCCCACCGCGGGTGCGGCCGTGCTCTCCGGGGACGGCTCCGGACCCGACGGACTCCTGCGCCGCCTGGGCGCCTCCGGGCTCGTCGACTTCGACGAGCCCGTCGCCGTCCTGATGACCCGCCCCTTCACCGCCGACGACCCGCCCGGCGGCGTCGCGGGCCTCCACGCCCTCATGCGCGGCGGCGGCTACCTCGCCCTCGCGTCCCCCGCTCCCCGGGCCGTGGTCGAACGCGCCTTCGGCCCCTTCCGCCCTGTTGAACCCGGGGTGGCCGACCTGCGATGGTGGCCCTATCCGGACGAGGACGTCTCCGACAGGGGGACCGGGACCCTGGCGGGGCTCGGCCGCGCGCCGGGGAGCGGAAGGGGGGACCGCCGATGGCGGTGAACTGGACGGGCGAGGTCCTGGCACAGCTCCAGTTCTACTGGGAGTACTCGCTGTGGCCGCGGCTGGAGGGGCTGACCGACGCCGAGTACCACTGGCTCCCGGCGCCCGGGGCCTGGACCGTGCGGGAGGGGGAGGACGGGCGGTACCGGCCGGACTCCGCGGTCCCCGAGCCCGAGCCCCCGCCCGTGACCACCATCGCCTGGCGGCTCGGACACCTCGTTGTGGACGTCCTGGAGACCCGCGTCAACTGGCACTTCGGCGACCGCACCTACACCCGGGAGAGCGTCAACTGGCCCGGCGACGCGGCCGAGGCCAAGCAGCGTCTGCGCCACGCCTACGAGACCTGGTCCGAGAACATCCAGGGCCTCGACGAGGACGGCCTCGCCGCGCAGGTGGGCGGCACCGAGGCGCGGCAGTGGGAGGACTTCCCGATGGTCGCCCTCGTGCTGCACGTCAACCGGGAGATCATCCACCACGGGGCGGAGATCGCGCTGCTGCGCGACCTCTACCGCGCCGGGCCCGCCCGGGGCTGAGCCGGGGCGGGCGCCTCCCGGCTGCCCGTCGACGGGTCAGAGCACCTGCAGCGGGTCCACCCGTACCTGGGCGAGGTGCTCGTCCCCGCGGGCGCTGCGCGCCGACGCCGCGGCCTTCAGCGAGCGGGCCAGCGCGCCCACCCCCTCGCGGGGCACCCGGAGCAGCGCGCGCTCCGTGGGCGGCGCGCCCTCGGCGACGGGGCCGCGCTCCGAGGCCACCGGCACGGGCCCGAGCACCTCGGCGCCCTCGGGCAGCTCCACCTGGGCGAGCAGTTCGCGCACGTCGTCCACGGCGCCGGTGATCGACGCCATCGTCACGGCGGGGGGGAACCCCAGCTCCCTGCGCTCGGCCAGTTCCCGTGCGGCGAAACCGCCCGGGTCCCAGCGCACCAGGGCCTGCACCACCGGCAGCGACGCCTCCGCGGACACCACCACGGTGCCGCCCGGCCGCACCAGCGCTGCGGCGTTGAACCAGCGGCGCAGCGTCTCCTCCGAAGCGCGCAGGTCGGCCCTGTTCAGCAGGGCCCAGCCGTCCAGGAGCACCGCCGCCGCGTACCCGCCGCCCCTGACCACCGGTTCGGCCCCGGGGGTGGCCACCACCAGGGACGGCTTGTCCGGGACCTCCGGCAGCACCTCGTCGCGCCCGGACGTGCGCACGGTGAGGGAGGGAAAGGCCCGGCCCAGCTCCTCGGCGGTGCGGCGGGCCCCCACCACCACCGCGCGCATCCGGGAGGCCCCGCAGTCGGGGCACGTCCACTGCCCGGCCACCCGTCCGCACCAGCCGCAGGAGGGCAGGGCGTCCGCCTCGCGGATCGCGAGCGGCCCGCGGCAGCCGTCGCAGCGCGCGGGTTCGCGGCAGCCCGCGCAGGCCAGGGTGTTGAGGTAGCCACGGCGCGGAACCTGGAACAGCACCGGCCCGGTCCTGGCCGCGTCCCGCGCCGACTTGAGGGCCAGGCTCGGCATGCGGGCGGTGCGGGCGGCCTCGTCCCGGGCGAGTTCGCGGTCGTCCCCCGCGGGCTTGACGAGCGGGGCCCGGCGGCGCAGCGTCGCGCGGTCCGCGACCAGCGGGTGCGCCCAGCCGGACTCGACCAGGAGCTGGGCGTCCGTGGTGCGGGTGTGCCCGCCGAACAGCGCCCCCGACCCCGTCTGGTGCGCCCGCATGGCCAGCACGGTGCGGGCGTGCGGATAGGGGGTGTGCGGGTCGGCGTGGACGTCGTCGCCGTCGTCCCAGAGCACGACCAGACCGAGGTCGCGGACGGGGGCGAAGATCGCGGTGCGGGTCCCCACGACCACCCGGACCCCTCCGCGCAGGACCGACAGCCAGCGCCGGTAGCGCGGGGTCGGTCCGAGGTCGGCGGGCAGGGCGACGTGCCGCCCCCCGCCCAGGCGCCGCACCATCGCGGCGTCCACCGCCTCGACGTCGCGGCTGTTGGGGAGCACCACCACCGTCCCGCGCCCCGCAGCGAGGGCGGCCCCGGCGGCCACCGCGATCGCGTCCGGCCAGTCGTTCCCGGGGAGGGCGTTCCACACCGCGCGCGCCGCGCGCCCCTCGCGCAGGGCCGCGACGAAGGCGGGCCCCTCGGGGTAGTCCGCCCAGGGGCCGCAGTCGGCCCCCGGGGCCTCGGCCGAGGGTTCCGCGCCCCCGGGCTCGGCTGCCCCGGTCCCGCCCGGGGGCTCGGCGGAGGGTTCCGCGGTCGGTTCCGCGGGGCCTGCCTCCGCGTCCTCCGCGTCCCCCGCCGGGGCGTCCGCGTCAGGGACGGCCTCGCGCTCGACCCGCGCCCGGCGCGGCGGGACGGCCAGCCTGACCACGTCGTGCAGGTTGCCCGCGTACCGTCCGGCCACGGCCCGGGCCAGTTCCAGGATCTCCGGCGTGAGGACCGGCTCCGGGGAGACCACCTCGGACAGGTAGGCGAGCCGGCCGTCGAACTCCGAGCGCTCCACCCGCTCCGCGATGAACCCGCCGAGCAGCCGGTGGCGGAAGGCGACCTTCACCCTGCAGCCTGGGACGGCGGCCTCGTCCAGGTCGGCGGGGACCCGGTAGTCGAAGAGCCGGTCCAGGTGGGGCAGGGGGGTGTCCACGATGACGCGCGCGACGGACAGCCGCCCGGCGGGTTTCCTCGGCGCCGGACGGGACGCCTCCTCGGCCCTGGCCCTGGCCGCGGCTCTGGGGTCCACCAGCTCCGACACGTCGAAGAGGGCGTCGCCGGGTGGATCGGACTGCGCTGTCATCACCACTGGTCTACCAGAACGGTCCGACACCGCCGCTCCTCTGCGGCGGGAGCCCCCTCCGTGACTGGTAGAACAGTGTCCCGTACGCGCAGCGGAGGGGGATCCGAACATGAAGCTCGTCTTTGCCGGAACACCGGAGGTGGCAGTGCCCTCGCTCCGGGCGCTGATCGGCTCCGAGCACGAGGTGGCGGCCGTGGTCACCCGGCCCGACGCCCGCTCCGGCCGGGGCCGCCGGATCTCCGCGAGCCCGGTGGGCGAGGTGGCCGAGGCCGAGGGCATCGAGGTCCTCAAACCCGCCAGGGCCGGTGACCCCGAGTTCCTCGCTCGCCTGGAGGAGATCGCCCCCGACTGCTGCCCCGTGGTCGCCTACGGCGCGCTGCTGCCGCAGCCGGCCCTGGACATCCCCCGCCACGGCTGGGTCAACCTGCACTTCTCCCTGCTGCCCGCCTGGCGCGGCGCCGCCCCCGTCCAGCACGCGGTGCTGCACGGCGACGACATCACCGGGGCGTCCACCTTCCGGATCGTCAAGGAGCTCGACGCCGGGCCCGTCTACGGGACCCTGACCGAGGCCGTGCGCCCCACCGACACCAGCGGGGAGCTCCTCGGACGGCTGTCCGTCTCCGGGGCCGAACTCCTGAAGCGCACCGTCGACGGCATCGCGTCCGGGCAGCTCGAACCGGTCGAGCAGCCCGCCGACGGGCTGTCCTACGCCGCCAAGCTCACCCCCTCGGACGCCGAACTCGACTTCACGCTCCCGGCGCTGCGCGTCGACAGGGTGGCCCGCGCCTGCACCCCCGCCCCCGGCGCCTGGACGACCTTCCGCGGGACCCGCCTCAAGCTCGGCCCCGTCACCCCCGTGACCGACGCGGACACCCCCGACCTCGCCCCCGGTCGGATCCACGCCGGCAAGAAGCACGTCCTGGTCGGCACCAGCACCCACCCCGTCGCCCTCGGCGAGGTGCAGCCGCAGGGCAAGCGGTCCATGGCCGCCGTGGACTGGGCGCGTGGCGTGCGTCCCACCGAAGATGACCGCCTGGGCGCGTGAGCTGCCGTAGTCTCGACCTGGCGGACCGAACGGACGTCCGCCAGGCCCCGTCCCCGGTTTGTTGAGGCAGCACAGTTGAGCGAGCAGTCCCGATCCCCGTACCGCCGGCCCCGCAGGGGCTCGAAGCCCGTACAGGGCGGTGGACAGGGGGCGTCGGGGCCGCCCGCGCCCCGTGACCCCGCCCGCCGGGTCGCCTACGACGTGCTGTGCGCCGTCGAGCAGCGCGACGCCTACGCCAACCTCCTCCTGCCCGCGCTGCTCACCGAGCGCGGCATCAGCGGGCGCGACGCGGCCCTGGCCACGGAGCTGACCTACGGCACGCTGCGGCTCCAGGGCACCTACGACGCGATCCTGGAGGCGTGCGTGGACCGCACGCTCGCCTCCGTGGACGCCGACGCGCTGCCGGTCCTGCGTCTGGGGGCCCACCAGCTGCTGTCCACGAAGATCCCGCCGCATGCCGCCGTCAGCGCCACCGTGGACCTGGCCCGCCGTGTGGTGGGCCACCACCGGGGCCGTTTCGTCAACGCCGTCCTGCGCAAGGTGTCGGCCCGCGACCTGGACGCGTGGACCGCCGTGGTCGCCCCCGACCGGGACCGCGACCCCAGCGGGTACCTGGCGGTCGTACGGAGCCACCCGCGCTGGGTGGTCAAGGAGCTCGCCCGCGCACTGGGGGAGCACTCCTCCACCGGCCTGGTCCGCACCGAGCGCCTGCTGGCCGCCCACAACGAGCGGCCCCGGGTGACGCTCGTGGCCAAGCCCGGCCGCTCGACCGTCGAGGACCTGGTGGCCGCGGGCGCGGAGGAGGGGCGCTACTCGCCCTTCGCCGCCTACCTGCCCCAGGGGGACCCGGCGGGGATCCGCGAGGTCCGCCAGAACCGGGCCGCCGTGCAGGACGAGGCCAGCCAGCTGGTCGCCCTCGCCCTGAGCCGGGTCGACGCGCACGGCGACGACGCCCTGTGGCTGGACATGTGCGCGGGCCCCGGCGGCAAGGCCGGCCTGCTGGCCTCCCTCGCCGGGCAGCGCGGGGCCCGCCTCCTGGCGTCCGAGGTCCAGCCGGCCCGTGCGGGGCTGGTCGCCACGGCGGTGCGCCGGGCCCCCCGCGACGCCGGGCGCGTGATCGCGGCCGACGGCACCAGGCCCGCCTGGCGCCCGGGCGTGTTCGACCGGGTGCTGGTGGACGCGCCGTGCACGGGCCTGGGCGCGCTGAGGCGCCGCCCGGAGTCGCGCTGGCGCCGCACCGAGACCTCCGCGGCCGACCTGGCGCCCCTCCAGCACGGCCTCCTGGCCCGCGCAGCGGACGCCGTGCGCCCCGGCGGCGTGGTGGCGTACGTGACGTGCTCCCCGCACCTGGACGAGACCGACGGCATCGTCCGGCGGATCCTCGCGGAGCGGGACGACCTGGCGCTGCTGCGCGCGGCCGACTACCTGGACGAGGTGCCGGACCTGGCCGCGGGCCCGGACGGGAACTACGTCCAGTTCTGGCCGCACGTCCACGGCACGGACGCGATGTTCCTGGCCCTGTTCCGCAAGGCGGCCCGGGACTGACCCCGGCCGGCGCCGCGCGCCGCCGGGCGCCCGGTCTGCCCGTGCCCCACGAGGGCCGTCCCGGCCCGCCGACGGGCGCGGGCGGCCGCCTCCGGGCAGCAGGACAGCGCCGTGCCGGGGAGTACGCGGCCACGGGGAACGGGGCCCGGAGGGACCTCGGGCGGGGGCCACCGGTGTTTTGTTCGAGGACGAGAGCGCACGGGCTGTTCTCGCACCTCAAGGGTGGGAAGAGGAATCGTGAAGACCGGGTGTCGCGAAATACGACACCCCCGGACGGTTCAGTGGCCACGACGCCGCGCGGGTCAGCGCGCCGGTCCCTCCGGCGCCGCGGCCGAGGAGCCGGAGGGACCGGCGGGAGCCGCCGGTGCGGGGACGGGCGGCGGCGGGGGCATGCTGGCCCTGAGCCGCAGGGTGAGCCGTTCGCCCAGGTCCCGGTCGAAACGCCCTCCGTGCCCGACCCCCGCCCGGTCGGCCAGGTCGGTCGCGTACAGCCGGACGGAGGCCTCGACCAGTGCGGCGTAGGCCTCCGCCGCGGCCCGGGTCCGCACCCACGCGATCGCGGCCAGCACCGCGGAGGCGAGCGCGGCGGGATACCACCACGCGGCCATCGGCAGGTACAGCAGCGCCCACGCGGCCAGGCCCGTGGAGCGCGACAGCGCGTCCCGCGCCTCGGCGACCTCCGTCCGGGCCTCCTCGGGCAGGACCAGCCACAGGTGCGGCCACAGCACGGCGAGGTCGGCGTCGTGGTCGCGGTCCAGGCGCGTCCGCGCCGCCCCGATACGGTCCCCGGCCCAGGTGGGGCGCTCGGGCCTCTCGGGGGAGAGCCGCGCCATGCGGTCGTAGGCGGCGGCGAAGGCGGCCTCCGCGCCCTGCCCGCCGCCCGAGCCGTCCCCGGCCGCACGGACCCGCTCCACCTCGCCGCGCAGGACGTCCCACCTGCGTCGGCGCGACTCCACCCACCGACCGGTCCAGCCCCGCAGCGGGGGCGGCCACCGGTGCCAGTCGGCGGCCGTCCACAGGCGCTCGACGATGCGCCCGGTCCCCCGGGCGAGCAGCCCCGCGGCGGAGCTCCCGGCCAGGATCGCGGCGAACACCAGGGCCTGCCCGCCGAAGGTGTCCACCCGCGGGTCCTCGGCCAGGCGCGTGATCTCCGAGACCAGGTGGCCCACGTCCCAGGCCCGGTCCCAGCCGAGCGCGTAGGCGGCGGTGGCGACCGCCAGGTACAGGGCTCCGGGCAGGGCGAGCGCGGTCACCCACCGCTCGGCGAGCCTGGTGCCCAGCTCCGACAGGAAGGCGCCCACGGCCTACGCCCTCCTGGGGGAGCGGAGCGGGAGGCCGGCGACCAGGCAGGTCGGGGGGTCCTCTGCCGGGTTCGGCTCCCAGGTCCGGTCGCACAGGCCCCGCGGGCAGCGGTACACGGCGGACGCGGGCCTGGGCAGGCCGAGGCCCGAGGGCGCCGGGTCGCGGGCGCCCACGCGGTGGGCGGCGTTGGAGTAGCCGTACAGCCCCGCCCCGTCGCCGAGGGCGACCAGGGCGCCGTGCAGCTCGTCCAGGGCGGCCGGCGCCCCGCGCCCCTCGGCCGCGGCCCTGAGCACGGCGTCCACGAGGGAGGGGCCTCCCTCCACCGCGGCGAGGCGGCCGCGGATCTCGGCTGCGTGCTCGCAGACGCTTCCCAGACGGGTCTCGGCGCCGTCGCCCATGGGGGTACCTCCGGTCGCTGGGGGGCCGACTGCGGTGAGCGTACCCCCGCGGGGCCCGGTGACGCCGGGCTTTCGCAGCTTCCCTCCCGGGCGTCCGCCACCGGCCGCGGCGAGACTGTGAATCTACGTCGTAAAGCCACGAGGGGTGGGGTCCGGCTCCCACGTGAGGAGAGGACACGGGAGAGGGGCCCGGCCCGCCGGGAGCCGCGTCCGCCCAGCTCGTCCTCCCTCTGCGGGGCGAAGCCGGCGGCCCGTCTGGCTACACTGCTGGCGTGGCAATCCAGATCTCACCCAGCATCCTGAGCGCCGACTTCGCGCATCTCGCAGACGAGGCCGCCGCGGTCTCCCCGTCCGCCGACTGGCTCCACGTGGACGTGATGGACGGGCACTTCGTCCCCAACCTCACGCTCGGCCTGCCGGTGGTCGAGTCGCTGCTCAAGGCGACCGACACCCCGCTGGACTGCCACCTGATGATCGAGGAGCCCGACCGGTGGGCCCCGGCCTACGCGGAGGCGGGCGCCGGCAGCGTCACGATCCACGCCAGGGCCGCCGCCGCCCCCGTGCGCACCCTGCGCGAGATCCGCCGCCTCGGCGCGCGGGCGGGCCTGGCCCTCAACCCGGCCGAGGCCGTCGAGCCCTACGCCGACATCGTCGGTGAGATGGACATGCTCCTGCTCATGACGGTCGAGCCCGGCTTCGGCGGCCAGAGCTTCCTCGACGTGGTCCTGCCCAAGATCCGCAGGGCCCGCGAGATCCTCGACACGCGGGAGGCCTCCGTCTGGCTCCAGGTCGACGGCGGTGTCAGCGCCGAGACCATCGAGCGCGCGGCCGAGGCCGGGGCCGACGTCTTCGTGGCGGGATCGGCCGTCTACGGAGCCCAGGACCCCGCCCAGGCCGTCGACCGCCTGCGCGCCCTCGCCGCCGGGGCGGCCGGGGCCGAGTGAGCCGGACCGGGGCCCCGGTCCCACCCGGCCCAGGGGCCGCGCACAACGATCCCGGCCCGGCCCCGTGCACGCCTGGCCACGCGGGGCCGCGGCCCCTATGCTTCCGGTCCGTAGTCGTCAGTCGAAGAAGTCGAGGATTCCGCTTGGTCGCGGCTCCGTCTTCCCCTCCGCGTACGCGCGCCCGGGGGAGCGGCGCGGCGTGAGCGCGTTGCCAGGCGCCGACACGTGGAGTGCGCGTTGAACGCTCGGACGGCCGGTCACCTGGCCATGGACGTGCTGTGGGAGCCCGAGTCCACCGCCATCGGGTGGCTCCAGGGGCTGGGGGACTGGCTCGCCCATCCGCTGGTGGCGGTCACCCAGCTCGGCTCGCAGTTCGTCCTGATCCCCCTCACCGCCCTCGTCTTCTGGTGCGTGAACCCCGGCTTCGGGGCGCGGCTCTTCGTCGCCCTGGCCGCGTCCGGGGTGCTCAACTACCTGGGCAAGGCCGTGTTCCACGGGGCGCGCCCCTACTGGTACAGCGCCCACGTCACCGCGTACGCGAGCGGATCGAGCTTCGGCATCCCCTCCGGGCACGCCCAGGCCTCCACCGTCTTCTGGGGGTACCTGGGGTTCAGGTCGGGGCGCCGCACCCGGCTCTGGGCGGCCCTCGCGCTCATCGCCGCGATCTGCGTGTCCCGGATCTACCTGGGCGTGCACTTCGTCAGCGACGTCCTGGCGGGGCTGCTGGTGGGCGGCGCCGTCCTGTGGGCGGCCCTGCGCTGGGAGGACCGGCTCGTGGCCTGGTGGCTGGGCCTGGACACGGTCCGCTGGGTCGGCTGCGCCCTGGCCGTCTCCGTCGTGCCCTGTCTGGCGGCGGCGCTGTGGCAGGCGCTGGCCATGGGGGACTGGTCGGTCCCGGCGGACTGGATCGGCTCCACGCCCACCGATCCGGCCGGGCACACCCTCGCCGGTCTGTTCACCGTGGCCGGCGGTCTGCTCGGCGCGCTCGTCGGCTTCACGCTGCTCGCCCGACGCGGCTGGTACAGCGCGGAGGGGAGCCTGTCCGCCAGGGCCGCCCGCTTCGTCCTCGGCCTCTCGGGGATCGTGGTGGTCCAGGTGGTGGTCCACCTCCTGGCCGGGGGCCTCACGGGCCTCGCGGAGGCGGTCGTGATGTTCGCCGCCTACGCCGGGATCGCCCTCTGGGCGGCCTTCGGCGCGCCCGAGATGTTCATCCGCAGCGGTCTGGCCCACCGGCCCGGGGAGGGCGGCGGCACCCCGCTCGCGGGCGGTCACGAAGGCCTTCCCGGCGACGGCCACGCCCGTGACGACGGGAAATGATTCCGGTCACACCAACTATGCGGCCGTGCTACCGACGCGTTAAGATCCGAACCGTTGAGACAACAGTCAAACGCGTGCTCCGGGGTCGGTGTAATTCCGAACCGGCGGTGACAGTCCGCGACCCGGTCGAATCCATCGGCCGGTTGAACCGGTGAGATTCCGGTACCGACGGTGAAAGTCCGGATGGGAGGCAGCGCGTGTTGGGCCGGTCTGTCCGCCGTGGCTCCCCGTGACCCGCGGCGTCCAGCCCCGGCCTTGTCGTGGACCCGTTCCACACCCCTGCCCCGGAGCCTGTCAGGCGAAGGGAATGCACAGGCGTGTTCACCGGAATCGTGGAAGAACTCGGCAAGGTCGTCTCCATCGAGCCAGCGGGCACCACGGGCGAGTCCCTGCTGCTGACGCTGCGCGGTCCCCTGGTCAGCTCCGACGCGGGGCACGGCGACTCCATCTCCGTCAACGGCGTGTGCCTGACCGTCGTCGGCCGGGGTGAGGACACCTTCACCGCCGATGTGATGAAGGAGTCGCTGGACCGCTCCTCCCTGGGCGGCCTCTCGGTCGGCTCCGAGGTCAACCTCGAACGCGCCGCCCGCGTGGACGGCCGCCTCGGCGGGCACATCGTCCAGGGCCACGTCGACGGCACCTCCCGCCTGCTCTCCCGGAATCCCGGTGACAACTGGGACGTTCTACGGTTCAGCCTGCCCGCGGAGCTCTCCCCGTACGTGGTCGAGAAGGGGTCGATCACGGTCGACGGGACCAGCCTCACCGTCTCCGCGGTCAGCGCGCCCGGTGCGGACGAGGAGTTCTTCGAGGTCAGCCTGATCCCCGAGACCCTGAGGGCCACCACTCTGGGGGGCCTCCCGGCCGGCGCCACCGTGAACATCGAGGTGGACGTCGTCGCCAAGTACGTCGAGCGCATCGCCTCCGTGGCCGCGAGCCGGCCACGGGCCTGACCGCCGGCGCGCGGCGCCACGGGACGGACCCGCACGCGCGGGCCGTCACCACCACACCACCCACACGCACGATCCACCTCAGGGAGCGGTAATGACCGTCACCGACGCCACCCCGTCCACCTCCGACACCGGGAAGGCCGTGGTCCTCGACCGTATCGAGGACGCCATCGCCGAGTTCGCCGCGGGGCGGGCCATCGTGGTGGTGGACGACGAGGACCGCGAGAACGAGGGCGACATCATCTTCGCCGCCGAACTCGCGACGCCCGAACTGCTGGCGTTCATGATCCGCCACACCTCCGGCGTGGTGTGCGTGCCCCTGGAGGGGGAGGACCTCGACCGCCTGGACCTGCCGCTGATGACCGCGCGCAACGAGGAGAGCCTGCGCACGGCGTACACGGTCACCGTCGACGCGCGCGAGGGCGTGAGCACCGGCATCTCCGCGGCAGACCGCGCCCGTACCGTGCGCCTGCTGGCCTCCGCAGGGAGCCGGCCCGTCGACTTCGTCCGTCCCGGCCACATCCTTCCGCTGCGCGCCCGGCCGGGCGGCGTCCTCGCCAGACGCGGGCACACCGAGGCGTCGGTGGACTTCGCCCGCCTGGCCGGCCTGCGCCCCGCCGGGGTGCTCGCCGAGGTGGTCAACGACGACGGCACGATGGCCCGCCTGCCCCGGCTGCGCGAGTTCGCCGACGAGCACGGCCTCAAGCTGGTGTCGGTGGAGCAGCTGGCGGCCCACCGCGCGGCCCTCGGCGAGACCCTCACCGAGGAGGAGGCGCACCCGCCCCTGGTCACACGCATGGTCGAGACCCGTATGCCCAACCGGCACGGCGAGTGGCGCGCGATCGGCTTCAAGGGGACCGCCGACGGCGCCGAGCACGTCGCGCTGGTCCTCGGCGACCTGGCGGACGGGGCCGGTGTCCTGGCCCGCCTGCACTCGGAGTGCCTCACCGGGGACGCGTTCGGCTCGCACCGCTGCGACTGCGGGGCCCAGCTGGACGCGGCCATGGCCGACATCGCCGCGGAGGGCCGCGGGGTGGTCGTCTACCTGGGCGGCCACGAGGGCCGCGGGATCGGGCTGCTGCACAAGCTGCGCGCCTACAGCCTCCAGGACCGCGGCGCGGACACGGTCGACGCCAACCTGAGCCTGGGCATGCCCGCCGACGCACGCGAGTTCGGGGCCGGGGCCCGGATCCTCGCCGACCTGGGCGTGTCCTCGGTGCGGCTGCTGTCGAACAACCCCGACAAGGCGGAGAGCCTGGAGCGCCACGGCATCCGGGTCGAGGAGCGCGTCGGCATGCCGTCCTTCGTCACGGAGGACAACATCGACTACCTGCGCACCAAGCGGGACCGCATGGGCCACGACCTGGCGGGCGTGTCCGACTGAGGCCCCGGCCGGGGCCGTCCCGGCGAGAACAAGCCCTGCCCCTCCCCGATCCGGCGCCCGCCGGCCCGCGGGAGCCGCACATCTCACACACAGGAGACCCTCATGAGTGGTGAAGGACGTCCCGACCAGCACAGCGTGGACGCCTCCGGGCTCTCGGTGGGCATCGTCGCGACCCGGTGGAACGGGGCCGTGGTGGGCCCGATGCTCGCCCGGGCGCTGGAGGTCGTGAAGGCCTCCGGGGCGGCCGACCCGGTGGTGGTCGAGGTCGCGGGCGCCGTCGAGATCCCCGTGGTCGCCCAGGAGCTGGCCCGCAAGCACGACGCGGTGATCGCGCTGGGCGCGGTCATCCGCGGCGGCACCCCGCACTTCGACTACGTGTGCCAGTCGGTCACGCACGGCCTCACGGAGGTGGCCCTGCGCGAGTCCACCCCCGTGGGCAACGGTGTGCTCACCTGTGACACCCTGGAACAGGCGCGCGACCGCGCCGGCCTGCCCGGCAGCATCGAGGACAAGGGTGCCGAGGCGGCGCTGGCCGCACTGGACACGGCTGTGGCCCTGAAGGGGCTGCGCCGCTGACCGGACCCCGTCGCGCGCACGGGTGTCATCCCGGCCAGGTCTGGTGGAACGGTGGAGCAGTCGGTGCGGACGAAGGAACAGCCGGTGGACGAGGCGTCGAAGCAGCCGGTCCTGCCGAGGACGTGGCGGCCCCGGGCGGTGCGGATGGTCGCCTACGGCCTGGGCCTGCTGATCGTGGCCACCATGGCGGTGCTCGCCGCGATCCTGCCCGGGGACTGGCGGATCATGGACAGGCTCCTGCTCGTGGGCCTGGGCGTGGCGATCGCCGCGGGCCTGCACCTGATCGCCCGGCCCAGGCTCGTCGCCGCGGACGGGGGCGTGACCGTGGTCAACGGCATCCGCACCCACGTGCTGTCGTGGGCCGAGGTCGTCGACATCCGGATGCCGGTCGGCGAGCCCTGGCCCTCGGTGGACCTGTCGGACGGCACCACCCTGGCGGTGATGGGCATCCAGAGCGCTGACGGCGAGCTCGCCCTGCGCAACCTGGAGGAGTTCCGGTCCCTGCTGCACGACCGCGGTGAGGCACAGGAGCCCGGCCGGTCGTAGGTACCTCCAACGGGAGTCCTCGTTTCTTGACGGAACGGGGACTCCCGTCGTGTTGCGTGGGGCACATAGTTTGGTACCGAGAGCCACTCGACCGAACAGGAAGAGGTGCCGCGTGCGCGACATCCGAACGGCGGTGTCCGACCTCTACGCCTCAGGAGAGGTGTTCGCCCTGGCCACGGTGATCGACACCGACAAGAGCGCGCCCCGGGACCCGGGCGCGGCGATGCTGGTCAGCGCCTCCGGCGAGGTCGTCGGCAGCGTGTCCGGCGGTTGCGTGGAGGGCGCCGTCTACGAGGAGGCGCTGGAGGCCATCCGCACGGGCGTCCCCGTGCGCCGCACCTACGGGGTGAGCGACGAGGAGGCCTTCAGCGTCGGCCTGACGTGCGGGGGCACCCTGCACATGTTCGTCGAACCGGTCAGCCGGGCCTCCTACGGGCAGCTCGGCGCGGTGCTCGGGGCCATCGACGGGCACCGGCCGGTCGCCGTCGCGACCGTGGTGTCCGACCCGTCGGGGGCCGGGCGGACGGGTCGGCGCCGCGTGGTCTGGCCGGATCACGCGGAGGGGGACCTGGGTCCCGGCGGCGCCCGGCTGTCCGACGCGCTGGACGACGACGTGCGGGGGATGCTCGCCCAGGGCAGCACGGGGCTGCTGCGCTACGGCTCGGACGGGCAGCGGCGCGGCGACGAGCTGGAGGTGTTCGTCCAGTCGTTCGCGCCGGCCCCGCGCATGCTGGTGTTCGGCGCGATCGACTTCGCCGCGGCCGTGGCCGACCTGGGCTCCTACCTCGGCTACCGGGTGACGGTCTGCGACGCCCGGCCGGTGTTCGCGACGGCCAAGCGGTTCCCCACCGCGGACGAGGTGGTGGTGAAGTGGCCGCACGTGTTCCTCGACGAGATCGCCCACGAGATCGACGAGCGGACGGCGGTGTGCGTCCTCACCCACGATCCCAAGTTCGACGTGCCCGTGCTCAAGGCGGCCCTGGGCACCCGCGCCGGGTACATCGGGGCGATGGGCTCGCGGCGCACCCACGAGGACCGGCTGGAGCGGTTGCGCGAGGCCGGTGTGGGGGAGGAGGCGCTGGGGCGCCTGCACTCGCCGATCGGCCTGGACCTGGGTGCGCGCACCCCGGAGGAGACGGCGGTGTCGATCGCCGCCGAGCTGGTGCGGTCGCGCTGGGGCGGGACCGGGCGTGCGCTGAGCGAGACCAGTGGGCGAATTCACCGGGATGTCCCCGGTACCCCCCTGGTTCCGGCCGGATTCGGTCGCGCGGCGACGTGAACCGAAATGGTGCTCGTGCTGATGTGCCTGGTCACGGCCGGTGCCGCGCGGACGGAGTGAGAGGTCACCCGACCGTCTGCTCCAGGTGACCTGCCCCGTGGCCGCACGCGTGGCATCATCGCGTCATGGAAACTGGGGACGCGCAGGACAAGGAGCGGGAGCGAGCGGGCCGGGTCGCCGGCCTCCTTCTGGCTGCGGGCTCCGGCAGCAGACTGGGGCGCCCCAAGGCACTGGTGGAGGTGGGCGGCGAGCGCCTGGTGGACCGGGGCGTGCGGACCCTGGGAGACGGCGGGTGCGCGCCGGTCATGGTGGTGCTGGGCGCGGCCGACACGGTCGTCCGCGACGCCCACACGGTGTACAACCCCGACTGGGAGAGCGGGATGGGGTCCTCCGTGCGCGCGGGGATCGACGCCCTGCCCGACTCGGTGGACGCCGTCCTGATCGCCCTGGCCGACCAGCCCCTGGTGACCCCGGAGGCTGTGCACCGGCTGGTGGAGGCCCACGACGAGGGCGTGCGCGCGGCCGTGGCGACGTACAACGGCAACCAGCGCAACCCGGTGATGCTGGGTCGGGAGTACTGGTCGACGGTCTACGGCCTGGCGGTGCACGACGTGGGCGCGCGCCCGTTCCTGCGGGCCTACTCGCACTTGGTGACCGCTGTGGCCTGCGACGACATCGCCAGCCCGGAGGACATCGACACGGCCGAGGACCTGGAGCGGCTCACCGGGCTGCTGGGCGGGGAGGCCCCCGGCCCGGCCTGAGCGCCGGCGCCGCGGTGGGACGCGGGCCGCCCGGGACCGGCCCGGGGCGACCCCGGGGCCGCGGCGGTGCGGTCCCGGGGCGGCGGCGGTCAGGGGCGGGGGAGGGCTTCGGCGGTGATGCCGAAGGTGTGCCGGGTGGCGCCGCCCGGGGGCAGCACGATCAGGTCGGTGCCGGAGGCGAGCGCGTTCGCGGGGCAGGTCATCGGCTCCGCCGCAAGGTAGGCCCGGCGGTCGGACCCGCCGAGGGTGTCGGAGCTGAACACCTGCAACCAGTCGAAGCTGCGGTCGCACCACACCGACACCCGGTGCTCCGGGCCGCCGACCCGTACCCACGCGCGTCCGTCGCCGTCGCGCTCCAGGGACGTGAAGGCGGTGTCCAGCACCGTGTCGCCCAGCTGCCTGCCCGGGGTGCGGAAGTCGAGGCGGCCGTCCTCCACCGGGACCGGGTCGCCGGCGGGCAGCAGGCGGTCGTCCACGGGCAGCCTGGTGCCGGCGGTGACCTCCAGCGTGAGGTCGCCGCGCTCCGCGAGCACCGACAGGGGCTCGCCCAGGGTGAGGTAGGGGTGGAAGCCCAGGCCGAAGGGGGCGGGGGTGTCACCGGTGTTGCGGGCCTCGGCGGTGAGCGTCAGGCCGTCGCCGCCCAGCCGGTAGGCGAGGACCAGTTCCAGGGGGAACGGGAAGCCCGGGGCGCCCCCGAAGTCCAGCCGCAGTGTGGCCGCGTCGTCCGAGACCTCCTCGACCGACCACTCGCGGTCGTGGACCAGGCCGTGTATCGCGGTGCCCGTCGCCGCGTCGTTGACCTCCAGCCGGTACTCGGTCCCGGCGAAGCGGTAGACGCCCTCGCCCACCCGGTTCGGCCACGGGGCCAGGACCTGGCCCTGGAAGGCCCGGGGGCCCTCGTCGCCGTAGGGCCACACGATGTCGCGGTCGCGCCAGGCGAGCGCCCGCAGGCCCGCCCCGGTGCGGTCGACGCGGGCCAGGAACTCCCCGGCGCGCAGCTCGATCACCTCGCCCACGAGTACCCCTGCTTTCCCGTCACGGTCCGGCCGTGCGCCGAACCGGCCGATCATAGCCCACCGGACGTCCGCCGGCCTCGTCTCACCGGCCCCGCCGCTCCCGGAGCGCGGGGCCGGGGGACGGGCCCGACCCCTCCAGGGCGCGGGCCCGGGAGAGCCGGTCGGCGAACAGGGCGGCGTCGACGTCCTCGGGCGAGCGGAGCCTGACCTGGGTCGTCCCCCTCGCCCCGGGCTCCGGTCGGCCGGAGGGGGCGGCCGGCTCCTTCCCCCCAGAGGCCGAGGGTCACGTACGAGGAGCAGCCCCTGACGTAGCAGACGGGGGACAGGCCGGGCTCCGCGCCGAGGCTCCATGCGGGGTGGCCGTGCCAGAGGGCGCCGGTCCCGGGCAGGGCCTCCTCTACGACGGCGACGAGGGCCCGGGCCGCCGCCCGCAGGCCGTCAGGGAGGGCGGCGGTGTGGTCGGCGACGGTCGTGTGCGCTGCCGCGGTGGTTCCCTGTCCGTGTTCGGGTTGGTGGCGGAGGAGCGGTGGGGAGGGTGCGGTGCGGACGGTCAGACGGTGCGCAGGCACCGGGCGGCGACCAGGGAGATCCACAGCATCGCGGTGACGGCGCCCACGGCCAGGGTCAGGGACCCGCCCTGTCCCCCCGTCATCGCCCAGCCGTTGCCGAGGAGCAGGGCGGTGCCGGCGACACGGGAGGCCGCGGCCGTCCCCCGGCGCCCGTTCCGGGAGAAGTGGTGGCCCAGGACGTAGCAGGCGGCGATCAGGGCGGAGAAGGAGACCGTTCCCGCGGCCATGTGTCCGAGGGCGTGCCCGCTGAGCGCCGCCGGAGTGTCCAGGGGCGTGCCGGAGGGGAAACCCGCGGCCGGGTCCATGACGAACGCGCCGGCGGCGATCATCCCGGCGCCGTGGACCAGGATCAGACCCGGGATCCAGGAGCCCCCGGGGGTGCCGCGCAGGACGCGCCGCAGGCCGAACGCCCCGGCGACGGCCAGCGCTCCGGCCAGGGTGAAGTTGGCGATCTGGAGCCAGCCCAGGGAGCCGTTGCTCAGCATGCTCAGGGGATGCCTGGTCAGGTCGAAGCCCTCACGGGTGGCGGCCTGGGCGAGGGAGACCACCGTCCAGAGGGGGGCCGAGGCGATCGCCGCGCCCAACAGGAGGCGGGTGCTCGCCGCGGTGCGTCCGACGGGGGCGGGGGCGGTTTCCAGGGCGACGGCCATGGTGGTTCCTCTCTCGGTGTGCTGCTCTGTTCTCACCGACACGTCGATGCGCCGATGTGACAGGGAACGGCCCCGTTCCCTGTCACATCGGCCTGATCGACGTCCCACCGGAAGTACCGGAAACCCACGAGGGAGAACGACCGCATGCGCTTTCTGATGACCACCAAGCCCAGTGACACCGCCGCCGACGAGAACCTCTACACCGAGATGGCCGCGTTCGTGGAGGAGCTCACCGCCTCCGGCGTCCTGCTGGCCACGGGCGGGCTGGAGCCCGGCGGCCTCCGGTTGACGTCGGCCGGGGGCGAGATCACGGTGACGGACGGCCCGTTCACCGAGGCCAGAGAGGTGGTGGCCGGGTTCGCCCTGGTCGAGGTGCGATCCAGGGAGGAGGCGCTGGAGGTCGCCCGCCGCTTCCGCCGCATCGTCGGCGACGGCGAGAGCGTGGTCCAGCAGGTCTTCGGCCCCTGACCGGCCGGTGCCGGACCCGGCCCCCGCGCGGGGGCGCCCTTCCGCACCGCACGGCACCGCCCCGGTTTGCGCTCGTCCCGGGGCGGTGCTGTCATCGTGCCCGTGACCGATGCCCACCGCACCGTCGACGCGGTCTGGAAACTGGAGTCGGCGAGGATCGTCGCCGGGCTCACCCGGATGGTGCACGACGTGGGCGCCGCCGAGGAGCTGGCCCAGGACGCCCTCGTGGCCGCGCTCGAGCAGTGGCCCGAGAAGGGCGTGCCCGACAACCCCGGCGCCTGGCTGATGGCGATCGCCAAGCGCCGGGCTGTCGACCGCATCCGCCGCTCCCGGAACCTGGAGCGCAAGCACGAGCTGATCGCCCACGGCATGGAGCGCGGAACCGGCCCCGAGCCGGAGCCGGACGGCGACGACGTCCTGCGCCTGCTGTTCGTGACCTGCCACCCCGTACTGGCCACCGCGGAGCGGGTCGCGCTGACCCTGCGCCTGGTCGCCGGGCTGACCACGGAGGAGATCGCCCGCGCCTTCCTCACGGGCGAGGCCCGCATCGCCCAGCGCGTGGCGGCCGCGAAGCGCACGCTCGCCGAGCAGGGGGTGGGCTTCGAGCTGCCCTCGGGCGCCGAACTCTCCGAGCGGCTCTCGTCCGTGCTCGGCGTCGTCTACCTCGTCTTCAACGAGGGCTACACGGCGACCTCGGGGGAGGGGCTGACGCGTCCCGGGCTGTGCCTGGAGGCGCTGCGCCTGGGCCGGACCCTGGCCGAACTGGTGCCGGACGAGGCCGAGGCGCACGGCCTGGTGGCACTGATGGAGCTCCAGCAGGCCCGTGCCGGAGCCCGGACCGGGCCCTCCGGCGAACTCCTGCGGCTGGACGAGCAGAACCGCGGCCGCTGGGACCCGCTGCTCATCCGGCGCGGGTTCGCCGCCATGCTCCGGGCCCGCGACGCGGGCGGCCCTCCCGGTCCCTACACGCTCCAGGCGGCCATCGCGGTCTGCCACGCCGGGGCGGCCACGGCCGAGGACACCGACTGGGAGCGGATCGCCGTCCTGTACGACCTGCTGGCCGAGCGGCTGCCGACGCCGGTCGTCCTCCTCAACCGGGCGGTGGCGGTGGGGCGGGCGCGCGGCCCCGCCGAGGGGCTGGCGCTGGTCGACGCGCTGGCCGACGATCCGGCGCTGCGCGACTACCACCTCCTCCCCGGCGTGCGGGGCGACCTGCTGGTCCTGCTGGGGCGGGAGGGCGAGGCGGGGAGGGAGTTCCTGCGCGCCGCCGCCCTGGCCGGCAACGCCGTCGAACGGGCGTTCCTGCTCGGCCGCGCCGAGACCGTCGCCGGGCCCCGGCCCGAGGGCCCGACCCTGGGGAGCCTCTCCCGGGACTTCCTCGGCCGCCCCGACCTGGACGCCGCGACCGTCCGCTCCTACGGGCAGACCCTGGGGCGCCTGTGCCGGTCGCTGGGAGAGGACCTGCCGGCCGCCGACCTCGACGCCGGGGCCGTGGCACGGGTGTTCGCCGCGGCGTGGGGGGAGGCGGCCCCGCGGACCTGGAACCGCCACCGGTCGGCGGTCCGCTCGTTCGGGGCCTGGGCCGGACTGGAGGGCCTCGACACGGGACTCGGGCGGCGCGCCGAGGCCCGGACCGGGGCGCCGCCGCTCGACCCCGCGCAGCTCGCCCTGCTGTGGGACGGGGAGGGCAGGGCCCTGCGGGAGCGGGTCCTGTGGCGGCTCCTGCACGAGTCCGGCGCGGGGGTGGGCGCGGTGCTGGCGCTGAACGTGGAGGACCTGGACCTGGAGGACCGCCGCGCCCGCTCGGGCGGCTCCTGGGTGCACTGGCGTTCGGGGACGGCCCGGCTGCTGCCCCGGCTCGTGGCGGGGCGGGAGCGGGGGCCGCTCTTCCTCGCGGACCGGCGTCCGGGCCCCGCCCGCAGGCCCGCCGAGGCGGACCTGTGCCCGGTGACGGGGCGCGGGCGCCTGTCGTATCCGCGTGCCGAATACCTGTTCAAGCAGGCCGGCAGGGAACTGGATCCGGCGGGGGAGGGGTACACCCTGCGCCGGCTCAAGGGGTGAGGCCGCGTGCGCGGGCCGGCGCCCGCAGACGGGGTGGGGTCGCGCACGTGCCGTGGGGACCCCCCGTGTGCCGGAACCCGGGCCGCGGTGCGCGCGGCCCCTCGGCCCGGCGGGGAACGCGGCGGCGGGGTCCCGCCGCCGGGGGCGGGCGCGGGCCCGTCCCCGGCGGCCGGGGACGTCAGCCGAGCAGGCCGTCGAGCGGGATCAGCACGCCCGAGCCCAGGGCGACCAGCCCCGTGGAGAGCAGGACCACCAGCATGAACAGGGACCCCGCCACTGCCAGGCGGAACGCCGCCAGGCGGCGGCGGGCACGCGCGCTGGGCTTCTTGCTGGCGGCGGACCGGCCCAGCGCCACCAGCACGACCGCCAGCAGCACGGGGAACCACCACGCGTCACCCGCACCGCCGGGCAGCAGGCCGGTCACCGACCCGGTCACCTCGGACAGCCACCCCAGGAGGCCGCCGCCGCCCGCCTCCAGCAGCCCCGTGTACGCACCGGTCACGAACTCGCTCTCGGGGTAGAAGCCCTCCTCCGGACGCATCACGCGGCCCAGGCCGTCGACCAGGCCCAGCAGCGCGGCAGGGTAGGCGAAGCGGCGGCAGCGGCCCGCGGACATCGCCCGCTGGATCTGGCTCATGGTCCGCTCGACCCGGCGGGTGGCCCTCTCCTGGTCGCGGCGGTTGCGCGCCGGCTCCCCGGCGCCCGAGGGGTCGTAGGGGTTGGGGACGGCCTGGTTGTCCGGCCGGGTGGGAGCCGTGGCGGCCTCCGCCCGGCGCTGCCGGGCCGTCGACACCTTCCCCCGGGCCTCGGTCCAGCGGGCCCGGGCCGATCCGGCCAGCGCCGCCCACCGGTCCTGGCGGCGCGCCCTGCCGTCGGCCCGCTCCCGGGCGGCGACGGCCCCGCCGACCCGGGCGGCCTCGGGCAGCAGCAGGAGCGCCGTGAGCACGGCGCCCCTGGTGGCGACGGCGTCGCCACCGGCGCCGTCGCGCAGCGCCTGGCGGCGCAGCTCCGCCCACCACGGGGCGTGCGGGGCGTCGCTGCGCTGCTTGGGGTGCCAGGACTGGCGGCGCAGCAGCGAGCGGTGGCGTGAGGCGGTGTCGGGGACGAGCACCAGTTCGACGGCCCGCGCCCACGCGGTGTCCGTCTCGTGGGCGTCGGGGCGGCGCGGGGCGTCGGGCCCGGAGCCGACCAGGCGGTCCACGTTCTCGGTGACCCGTCGCATGAGCAGCGGCACCTCGTGCTGGACGCGCTCCAGCAGGGCGCACCGGCCCGAACCGCCCGACCGGCAGGCCGGGTGCGGGCACCAGTGCTGGGATCCCAGGCCCACCGCGCCCGACTCCACGGCCTCGCGCACCACCGCGTGGCGGCTCGCGTCGCCGGTGGCCAGCGCCAGGAGGCCGTCGGCGCTGATCTCGTGGCCCCGGAAGCGCGGCGGCATACCGGGCACGTAGCGGGCGGCCAGGGCGCTGATCGCCACGTGGGCGAGCTCGGGCCGGGCGTCCAGCCCGGTCAGGTAGGCGCGGTCGAAGGTGTAGTCGTTGACCTCGCGGTCGAGCCAGGTGCGCAGTTCCGGCCAGTGGCTGCGCAGCCACATGGCCCCGGTCTCGGAGCGGTCCAGCAGGTCGAAGGCCAGGCTCGGGGGGTCCTCGTGGCTGGCCCCGGCGAAGTTGACGGGCCGCAGGCGGCGGGCGGTGCGGATCTGCGGGCGTTCGCCGGCCAGCCACTGGGCGACCTCGTCGTAGCCCCACCGGGCGGACGGGGCGGGTGCGAGCAGGCCGCGGACGAGCAGGCGCCAGCGCTCGTCGGTGATCGCGGAGATGTCCACCTCGGTGTTGCGGGCGGTCAGCCAGTTGCCGCCGCGCTCGGGGCGGCGCCCGGTCACGAGCTCGTGCACCATCACGCCCAGGGACCACCAGGAGGCGGGGCCCTCCCGGCGGCCCTCGACGACCTCGGGGGCGGCGTAGTCCTCGGTGATGGCGAGTCCGCCGTAGACCCGGCTCATGGTGGCCCGCACGGCCCCGCCGAAGTCGGTCAGGGCCACGACCGGCGGGTCCAGGGAGCGCACCAGCAGGTTCTCGGGCTTGACGTCGGTGTGGTTGTGCTGGAGCTCGTCCTGCCAGTGGTGCAGGCACTCGGCCACGGCGGAGAGCACGGCGCGCGCCCGGTCGTCGTCCAGGGGCGCCTGGTCGATGACGGCGCGCAGCGTCCCCAGGGAGAAGTACTCCTGGGCCTCCCAGGCCAGGTCCTCCCCCCAGGAGCTGGCCGCGGTGCCGTACCCGTGGATGGCCGGGGTGTGCGGCGAGGCGGTGCCGCGGGCCCGGAGCCGGTCCAGGAGTTCGCGGTTGATGTCGTGGCCGGGCCGGTACACCTTGAGGGCGAGGCGGCGTCCGGGGGAGTCGGTGGGCTCTGCCAGGTAGACGACGGCCTCGCCGCCCGCGCCGACGTGGTCGAGCACCTGGTACCGGCGCCGCAGCTCGGCGGGCACGGCGTAGTCGAGGTCGCCGGCCGGGCCGACCACCACGCGGGAGACCAGGCGGGCCATCCAGTCCAGGAGCGGGCCGAACAGCGTCCTCCACCACGGGGTGCGGCCGTCGTCGCGGCCGTCCCCGGGGATGGTCCGCGCCGGGCGCCGTCCGCCGGGGCCGGCGGGCGCGGTCGGTCCGGCGGGCGGACCGCCGCCGGGCAGGACGCCGGTGCGGTCCGGTGAAGGAGGGGCGACGCGGGTGGGAGCCGGCCCGCCGTCGCGGTCGTCGGAGCCGGGGCGGAGGACACGCGTGACCCAGCGCGTGGCTCCCGCGCGGTCCGGGCCGCTCCGTGCGGTGGTCGCGGTGGGGTCGATCCGTTGGGTCGGCGCGTTCTCGTCACCGGGGTCGGGCGTGACCATGGAGGTCGGGGCCATCCTTCGGATAGGCGGTGGTGTCGTCGGTGTCCGGGGGGATCGACGGACCCTTCCAGGGTAGGTCCCGTGCGGCACCGTCGCCGGTGCCGCGGAACCGTCCGCGAGCGGGTCCGCCGTCTCCCTCCTACCCCGTTTGACTCCTCACGCCTCCGTGGAGTTCCGCCCGGTTCCCGCCGCTCCGGCGCCGCCCGGGTGCTGCTCCCTCGGGACGAGGCCGAGTGCGGAGCAGGCCTCCCGGTACAGGCGCACGACCTCGGCGCGGATCTGCGGACGCTCGGTCAGCGGCCGCTCCCAGGGGACGCGGACGACCCGCTCGGCGCCGTCCTCCGTCACCGCGTAGTCGCCCCCGTCACCGTCCAGCCCGGTCATCCGGGCGGCGGTGGCGCCGGGCGCTCCCCCGAAGGCCCGGCAGATGAGGAGGGTGTCCTCCGGGTGGTCGCCGTTCATGTGCGCGGCGACCGCGGCGACGACGTCGGGCGAGAAGGGGTTGGGCGGGGACAATGTGCCTCCTGGAGGTGGGCGGTGTCACGGAAGGACGAAACGGGGGAGGGCTGTGCGCCCTCCCCCGCCGACGATATCCGAGATCCCCAGGATGATGACAGGGTGTCGTCACCTTGGCCGGGCGGTGTCCGTGTCCCACCGGGGGGCCTGTCCGGCGACCCCGGGTCCCGGCCGTCCCGGGGCGGCCGCCCGCCGCCGCACCGGGTCCCGCGGGCCTCAGGCCTGGCGGGTGAACTCGGCGTCGATCTCGATGGTGATCTTGTCGCCGACGACCACGCCGCCGCCGTCCATGGGCATCTCGATGTCCACGCCGAACTCCTTGCGGCTGATCTGCGTGCTGGCGGCGAAGCCGGCGCGGTCCAGGCCGTACGGGTCCAGGGTGGAGCCGTTGAACTCCAGGGCCAGCTCGACCGGGTTGGTCCTGCCCTTGATGGCCAGCTCGCCCTTGAGGACGAAGTCCTCGCCCCTGGCCTCGATGCCGGTGGAGCGGAAGGTGAACTGCGGGTTCTGGTCGACGTCGAAGAAGTCGGCGGACCGGATGTGGTTGTCGCGGTCGCCGTTGTCGGTGTTGATGGAGCCGGCGTCGATGGTGGCCTCGACGGAGGACAGGGCGGGGTCCTCGGGAACCGTCAGCGTCGCCTCGAACTTCTCGAAGCGGCCGCGCACCTTGCTGACCATCATGTGGCGCACCGAGAAGCCGATGACGGAGTGGGTCGGGTCGATCGTCCAGGTGCCGGGCTTCAGTTCCTGAGCTGCCATGGTGTGTCTCCCTGTCGGGTTCGGCGGACCCGCGGGTCGGGTCCGGTGGTCTCTACTGAGGAACAAAGTACCTTAGAAGATTCTTCCTGGGAAGGATTCTAGGGTCTCCGCCGGAACCGTGCAAGGGGCGCCCGCCCGCCACGGCCTAGGCTTGGCGCATGGAGAACGCTGCGTGGCTCGACGGAGGCGAACAGCGCGTCTGGCGCGGGTTCCTCAGGATGAACGCCTGGATCTACGACGAGCTGGAGAAGGACCTGCGGGACCGCACCGGGCTCTCGCTCGTGGAGTACGGCATCCTCGTCCACCTCTCCGAGGCCCCCGGCCGCCGTATGCGCATGCGGGTGCTCGCCGACAGCGTCATCGTGTCCAAGAGCAGGCTCTCCCACCAGGTCGCGCGGCTCGAACGCGACGGCTACGTGCGCCGCGAGCACTGCGACGACGACAGGCGCGGGCTCTGGGCGGTGCTGGAGGACGAGGGGGCGGCGGTCCTCGACCGGGCCGCGCCCGGACACGCCGTGCGGGTCCGCTCCCTGGTCTTCGACAAGCTCTCCGGGGAGCAGGTGCGGCAGCTCGCCGCCGTCATCGACGCGCTGGAAGGTGACGAAGCCGTTTCCCGGGGACAGGACTCCGTGTGACCGGAGTACGGGCCGCCCGGGCCCCGGGTAGAGTCGGAGCCCGTGAGCAGACCATCGATCATCGGCGCCCAGAACTTCCGTGACGACGACGGCGGAGCCGACCCGGAGGTCGAGTCCTGCCTGCGCCGGCACGCGGCGGGCGAGATCGGCGACCGCCAGGTCCTCGCCGCCCTCAGCCGGTCCCGCCTGCTCATCCCGGTCGTGGCCGTGGCCACCGGGACCGAGGAGGGGGTCGGCGGGCTGACCAAGGACAAGAGCAGCGAGGTCGCCGTCCCCATCATGACGGGCAGGGACGGGCGCCGCGGAGTGCTCGCCTTCACCTCGGTCGACGCGGTGCGGCGCTGGCGGCCGGACGCGCGCCCCGTGCCCTTCACGACCAAGGACGCCTGCCAGGCCGCCGTGGAGGAGGGCGCCGACGCCCTGGTCGTCGACGTCTCCGGCCCCGTGCCCCACACCGTCCAGGGCCGCTTCCTCACCATGCTCGCCGAGACCGGCGCCGTTCCCGAACCCAAGGACGACCCGCAGGTCCTCGCCCTCGTCTACCGGGTGACCCACGGCGAGTTCGGCATCGAGCGCGTGCGCATCCACCCCTCCGAGCGGGGCGAGATCGGCATCCGCCTCGAACTCGAGGAGCGCGACGACGAGGCGCTGCGCCGCGTGGCCGAGAGGCTCGCCTCCGAGCTCGGGCACGTGCTGCCGGGGGGCATCGAGCTCAGCGCCGTCGTACGGGCCAGGCGCGACTAGGGCGCGGCCCGCGGGGCCCGGCGCGCCGATCGCCGCGATCCCGGAACGACCCGCGGAACACGGCCGGGGGACCCCGCCGCGGGCGGGGTTGTCCACAGGGGGGACCGGGTTGTGTCGCGGCGGGCGGCGGAAGGGTAACTTCCCACCATGCCCACCCCCGCGGTGCTCGCGTCCTCCCCGTACCTGTGGACGGTCCTCGTCGCCGTCCCCCTCGCCCTGCTCGGCCTGGCGGTCGGCCGGCTCAACGGCCGGGTCGTCCCGCTGTTCGGGCCCGCAGGCCCTCCCCGGCCGAGGGGAGGCCCCGGCGCCGTCCCGGTGCCCGCGGAGGGCCCGCCCGGGGCGGGCCGCGACGACGCCGGGGCGGAGCCCGGGGCCACCGGGGGCGGTCCCCGCCCCGGGACCGCCGAGGAGGAGGACGAGGGACCCCCGCCGCCGCGGTGCCCCCACTGCCTGGCCGAGATCCGTTTCCTCCCCGGGCTCCCCGCCGTGGAGGCCCGGGCCTTCCGAAGACGCGGGGCCTGCCCCCACTGCGAACGGGCCATCCGCTCCGACCCCGCCGTGATCGCCGCCACCGCGGTCCTCTTCGGGCTCGTGGGCGCCGTGTGCACCCTCGGCCCCGACCTGTCGCCCTTCGGCCTGCTCGCCGTCCTGTGGCTGGTCTCGGTGGGCGTCCCGCTGTCCGTCATCGACCTGCGGGTGATGCGCCTGCCCGACGCCGTCGTCGCCCCCGCCTACCCGGTCGCCGCCGCGCTGCTGGGGGCCTCCGTCCTCCTCCCGCCGAGCGGACCCGATCCGGGGCGGGCCGCCGATGCGCTCCTCAGTATGGTCTTCGTCACGGTGGTCTACTGGCTGCTGTGGAGGGTCCACCGCGGCGGGATCGGGTTCGGCGACGTCAAGCTCTCCGGCCTCACCGGCCTGTACGCGGGGTGGGCGGCGGGCCCGCTCGGAGCGCTCGTCGCGGTCTTCTGGGCCTTCGCCGCGTTCTCCCTCGTGGGACTCGCGCTCATGGCGCTGCGCCGCCTCACGCGCAGGGACCCCTACCCGCTCGGCCCGTTCATGCTCGCCGCCACCCTGGCGACCGTCCTCGTCGGGCAGCCCCTGCTGCCGTAGGCCGTCCCGGCCCGCGTGCGCCCCGAGCGGGGCGGACACCCTCCCGGGCGGCCGGGCCCCCGCACCGCCCCGGATGCCACCCCGGCCCGCGATCCGTGGGAGGATCGTGCACATGTTGCGTTGGCTGACCGCGGGGGAGTCCCACGGACCCGCACTCGTCGCGATTCTGGAGGGCCTCCCGGCCGGTGTGTCCGTCACCTCTGACGACATCGCCGCCGCGCTGCTCCGCCGCCGCGCCGGGTACGGCCGTGGCGCCCGGATGAAGTTCGAGAAGGACCAGGTCTCCGTCATCGGAGGCATTCGCCACGGCCGCACCCAGGGGGGTCCCGTCGCGATCGAGGTCGGGAACACCGAGTGGCCCAAGTGGGAGAAGGTGATGTCGCCCGACCCGGTTCCCGCCGAGGAGCTGGAGGGCCTGGCGCGCAACGCGCCCCTCACCCGCCCCCGCCCGGGGCACGCCGACCTGGTCGGCATGCAGAAGTACGGGCACGTGGAGTCGCGCCCCGTCCTGGAGCGCGCCAGCGCCCGTGAGACGGCGGCCCGCGTCGCGATCGGCGAGGTGGCCCGGCAGTTCTGCCGCCAGGCCCTCGGCGTCGAGATCGTCAGCCACGTGGTGTCCATGGGACCGGTCGAGGTGCCCGAGGGCTCCCCGGAACCGCGCCCCGAGGACCTGGCCGCCGTCGACGCCGACCCGCTGCGCTGCTTCGACGCCGAGACCAGCGCCCGCATGGTGGCGGAGGTCGACGACACCAAGAAGGCCGGCGACACCCTCGGCGGCGTGGTGGAGGTCCTCGCCTACGGACTGCCGCCCGGCCTGGGCAGCCACGTCCACTGGGACCGGCGCCTGGACTCCCGGCTCGCCGGGGCCCTCATGGGCATCCAGGCGATCAAGGGCGTCGAGGTCGGCGACGGGTTCCGCACCGCCGCCCGGCGCGGGTCGGTCGCGCACGACGAGATCGAGCCCGGACCGGACGGTGTCCGCCGCCGCACCAACCGCGCGGGCGGGGTCGAGGGCGGCATGACCACCGGCGACCCCCTGCGCGTGCGCGCGGCGATGAAGCCCATCGCCACCGTCCCCAACGCGCTGGACACCATCGACATCGGGACCGGCGAGCCCGCCCGGGCCGACCACCAGCGCAGCGACGTCACCGCGGTCCCGGCCGCCGGCGTGGTCGCCGAGGCGATGGTCGCCCTGGTGCTCGCCGAGGCCGCCGTCGAGAAGTTCGGCGGCGACTCGGTCGCCGAGACCGCGCGCAACCTCCGCGGCTACATGGAGTCGCTCGACATCCGCTGATCCGGCGGCCCGCGTCC